>NZ_FNPQ01000020.1:0-57487 GCF_900107335.1 Nitrosomonas sp. Nm58
TGTTGCTGATAAATACCCTTCACTCAGAGCGTTCTCAGGAGATGCCGGCTATCGAGGCACAGCGGTTGATTTTGCAACTAATGGACTAGGCCTGGCCTTGCACATTTCAGAAAAAATCGAAGGTAAATGGGCCGTTTTGCCGAAGCGGTGGGTGGTCGAACGCACGTTCTCCTGGCTAGGCAATTTTCGCCGTTTATCCAAGGACTTCGAGATCCTGCCCGGCACTGCCGAAAATATGATTCGAATCGCCATGATGAAAATAACACTTGCAAAATGCGTCTAATGTTTTACCAGACAGCTTCTAAATTGTGCGCAGTGATGGCTGGTTGCAGTCTTATTTTTGATTATTTTTCAACATCTTGGAATTTGACTTAGATCAGGCTCCGAGTAAGCGCTTTGTTCGCGCTATCGCAATGTGCTTCTCGGTTAACATGCTGCTCTCGGCCTGTGTCTCGCCAGTTGAGGGCTTATGGCCGCCGCCTCCTGATTCTACTATGCGAACCATCTATGTATCGCTCGATGCATGGCATGCAATGATCGCTTTTCCACAGAGTAAGGGACTGGCGACAAATAGCGGACAATCAGAAGGATACCCTCTTCCTCGGGCCTCCTCTTTCCTTAATTATTCACTGCTATCTGCTCCTAATCAGCACTTCGAAGAGTGGGGTTATGCTGAGCGTGCCTGGTATCTGGAAGGTCGCAGAGGAGTAACGGGTGTCATACGGGCACTTTTCTGGCCGACTGAGGGAGTGGTCGAGATTGGGTGGTACGATCAGGTATGGGCAGAGCGCACGCACCAGCCTCCTTCTGATCTTTTTATCTTTCATGTGAGTGAAGAGGGCTATCGGCGGCTGCGTGGTCATCTTCAGGCCACGATAATGCACCATAACCCCGTCGCTGTTTCCGATTCGTCTCTGTTTTATTCCGCAAAACATTCTTACCACGCTTTTCATACCTGCCATCAGTATGCAGCGCAGGCTTTGAGAAAAGCAGGCCTGCCCCTTTCGCCGTTTTGGGCTTTCAACAGATCTTCATTTGCCTGGCAATTGCGCCACGCCGCACAGATCGCAGAGAAACAACCGGCAAACATGCTACTTGAACAGAAGGACGGGACAAGGCAGACAGGGTTGTTTTAAGAATCAACTAAAGAAGTAACCCGGAAAGTGAGGTAAATAACTCACTGGGTTAGCCTGAATATTTCATGAATTCGCGTGATGATCACGCAGGATTTTGATTAATAGGGAAGTTTTGAGAAAGAGTGGTGTAGTGATTCATACACCTGACTGAGCAAAATCTTTCTTATTAATCAAAAGGCAAGTGAGGACACGTGCCAATTTATGAAATATTCGGGCTAGGTGGGAATATAAACATCGTGATTTCAAATCTTGTTTATTCGCCAGCGTTGGGAAAGCCTTGGGATATTTTTGAAGCATCGGGAATAAGCATTATCCTTCCGCGACATAAAGCAGTTACCCACAGCCTTATCCACGGAAATTGTGGATAATAAGGTTTAGCTCATAAAATTTATGCTTATGGTCAGGTCGAGCCTAATTGATGGAACCTTCAAGGCCTGGTATTGCCTTTTGTCAATTTTAGCTTGGCAAGTTTTAGCGGAGTATGTGCGATAGAATTTCTATCGAATTTATGTCCATTCCATTGGCTGGGAGAGTCCTATGTCATTTCATCTATACCGTATTAACGAGCTTTATTCCGACGCTAATGGCGTCATCCAGTTTATAGAAATGTCGGTCGGCGCCGATAATGGGGAATCGTTCTGGATCAATCAGACCATTTTGGTCACGCAAGGCAGCGTTACGCATGCTTTCAGGTTTCCCGTCAATCTTCCCAATACATTCACAGCCAACACGACGGTGCTCATTGCCACACAAGGTTTTGCCAATCTTGGAGTGGTAACGCCGGATTTCATTGTTCCTGATGGATTTTTGTTCACCAGTGGTGGCGCGACTGTCGATTTTGCCAATGTCGACGAGGTGACTTATCCTTCGCTACCGCTCGATGGTATCCACTCGATCGACCACAATGGCACGATCGGAGTTAATTCGCCCAAGAATTTTGCTGGCGTGACTGCAACCATCCATAGTCATTCGATTGCGGGGAGCGATAACGCAGACAATCTCATTGGAACCGCTGGCGATGATACGATTCAGGCTAGGGCGGGTAACGACTTTTTGAACGGACAAGCGGGCAATGATTTACTGGATGGAGGCGCTGACACAGATACCGCGGTCTATAGCGGCAACAGGGCAGAATATGCGATCAACGCAACGGCATCCGGTTTCAGTGTAACCGGCCCGGAGGGCAATGACACGCTGCCTGGCATTGAGCGATTCGATTTTCTGGATAAAAATCTCGCATTTGATCTGGCACAGGGCCAGGCAGCCGGAAATACCGTGCGCCTCATCGGTGCGGCTTTTGATGCCCACAACATCACCCCTGAATTTGTGGCAATCGGGCTGCAATTATTCGATAATGGCCAGTCGATGCTGCAAGTCAGTCAACTGGTCGTCAATACGCCGCTGTTCATTTCGCTAGCAGGCTCATCGAATAATGTCGATTTCGTCAATCTGGTCTACCAAAACGTAGCAGGCGAACCGCCTTCGCCAGCAGAGCGAGATTTCTACGCTGGATTGTTGCAAGGGAGCGGAGGCACCATGATTCAGGCTGAGCTGTTGGTGCTGGCTGCAAACACCAGTGTGAACGAGACCAACATCAATCTCGTCGGGTTATATCAGAGCGGCGTTGAGTACGGTGGTTGAACCGTTCTGCTGCACCCCGCCAACGATTTGTTATCGATTTTGTTAGCAAGGCTGCAAATGATTACTCACACCGTTTGTATCGCTATGTTTAATCTGCACCATACAGCGAGTCTAGGATTTATCGCGATTGGCCGCAGCTCAACAAAATCGTCGCGGTGTTGGTTTGTTTATTCGCCAGTGTTGAGAAAAAGCCTTGGGATCTTTTTAAAGCAGCGGGAATAAGCATTATCCTTCCGCGACATAAAGCAGTTACTCACAGCCTTATCCACGGAAATTGTGGATAATAAGGTTTTGGCTGTATCGCCATCATTCCGCAATCCGGTAAACTGTTGTTCTACATTAACTACATATCATATTGGGTCTTTTTATTCATTAAATTACTATCACTCTCGGAGAATGTGCGATAGAATTTTTTCCCGGTCATTGTTTATCCACTTCATTGGTAAGGAGGGTTTCCATGTCATACCGCATCAACGAGCTTTATACGGACATTAGTGGTAAGATTCAGTTTATAGAAATATCACTTGATCCCGTTAATGGGGAAACATTTCGCATAGATCAGACAATTAGAGTCACTCAAGATGGTTCAACTACAGCTATCAGATTACTCAAAGATCTTCCCAATCCTAATACTGCTGGTGCAACAATACTCGTCGCAACACAAAGCTTCGCTAATCTTGGCATTGTGACTCCGGATTTTATTATTTCTGATGATTTTTTATTTAATTGTGACAGTGCGACCGTCAGTTTAATAAATTCCGACCATTCGACTTCAGACGCAATGACCTATTCCTCGTTGCCGATCGATGGCATGAATGCGATCAATCATGATGGCGTGGTCGGGATCAATTCACCCAAGAATCTCGCTGGCGCGACCGGGACCGTCCCCGGCAATGAAACGGCAGGTGCTACCGATGGCGCAGATAATCTCGTTGGGACCGCTGGGGACGACATTATTCTGGCTAAGGCTGGTAATGATATTTTGAACGGGCTTGCGGGTAATGATAAATTGGATGGTGGTGCCGGTGCGGATACCGTAATCTTTAGTGGTAACAGCTCGGATTATGTGATCAGCGCGCATGGATCCTGTTTTAATGTGAGCGGGCCAGATGGCAACGACGATCTGTACAATATAGAGCGGGGCCACTTTCTCGATAAAAATCTCGCAGCTGATCTTGCCCAGGGCCAGGCTGCAGGAAATACCGTGCGCCTTATCGGTGCGGCCTTTGATGCGAACAATATCATTCCTGAATACGTAGCGATCGGGCTACAGCTATTCGATAGCGGTCAATCGATGCTGCAAGTCAGCCAGATGGTCGTCGATACGCCGTTGTTCATTTCGCTGGCAGGCTCATCGAGTAATGTCGATTTTGTCAACTTTGTCTACCAAAACGTAGTAGGCGAGCAGCCTTCGTCAGCAGTGCGAGATTCTTATGTTGAGATGCTGCAAGGCAGCGGAGGTACCATGACTCAGGCTGAGCTGTTGATACTGGCTGCAAATTCTAGTGTAAACGAGGCCAACATCAATCTCGTCGGATTATATCAGAGCGGCGTTGAGTACAGCGGCTGAAATGCCCAGTCTGTACCCCATTAACGAACAATTTGTGATCCATTTTAAAATGGATCACAAATAATTATTTACCGTTTTTATCACTATAACTTGTCGCAGAGTCAGGAAATAAAAACCGGCTAGCAACCATGCTGTTTGCGGCAGACAAGGGGGAAGCAAGCAAATTGCCCGTATTTATCGGTGCATTGCTGGCATTGATATTGGCTTCGGCCATTGATGTTCTGTTGAGTGATGTGATTTCTCATATATCAGCGCAAAACATTTACCGCTCTATTGCGGGCTTAGGATTGATCGCGATTAGCATGTAGGCCGTGTTGAAAGCTATACTCATCACACTTCAAAATTCGGCAGCTATATCTTCTCCCGCTGGGAGAAGATCGGATGAGAGATTATAAAAACCGAATTTTGAAGTGTGATGAGTATAAAAGAATATCCATTGGGCTAACTTTTTATGGTGACTCAGCCATCAAAATTCTGGTCTGCCGCGCTTTATGCAGGCATTGCTGCGGGGGTATTCTCGACCGTTGTGCAGATCCTGCTCTGGTGGGTATTCTGGGATGCACTGCCTTCGATTTTATATCGGGATGCCCGTTTTGCTGCAGCGATCATATTGGGGCAGGGGGTGTTACCACCGCCAGCGACACTGGATTGGCAGGTTATGTTCATTGCGACAGGGATCCACTCTGGCCTTTCAATCATCTACGCGATAGCCCTCTCCTGGCTGATTCGCCACCTTGACTTAAAAACCTCGCTGATCGCTGGCAGCTTATATGGTTTGGGAGTATTCGTCATTAACATGTACGGCTTTGTCATCATTTTCCCGTGGTTTATTGATACGCGGGATTGGATTACGGCGGCTGCGCATGTCGTATTCGGTGTTTCTGCCGCAGCGGTGTATAAGATATTATCCGAGTGAACGATGGTGAATGGCGCAGTTTATTTTCTGCGCACCTGGGTTTAGCCCAGGTTCAGCAATGGATGTGACAGCAGGCGCTGCGTCATAAAATCGATCAGTGCTTTAACCGCTGCGGGTTGATGTTTACGGGTAGGGTAAACCAGAAACAATTGATCGGTATCGACATCATGTTGTTCAAGAATATTCACCAATTGACCGGTCAGCACCTCAGCATGGCACATAAAAGGTGGCATCAATGCAATGCCAGCGCCCGCCACTGCGGCATCTTTCATCACACTGTAATGATCCACACTCAGCTTGCCATGGAGTTGAATCTCAATGCAGCTGCTTGCTGCTTTTTTGGGGAAGTGGCAGGTAGCTCGAATGGTTTGCTGGTGGCTATAGCGAAACAGGATGCTTTCGTGTTTAATCAGCGCCTGCAATGTATCCGGGCAACCATGCTTGCCCAGATAATAAGGACTCGCATAAAACTTGAGCGGTAATTTACCCAGTTTCTTGGCAACCAGACTCGAATCCTGCAGTATCCCTGCACCCATGCGCAGCGCCAGATCAAATCCTTCCTCGATTAGATTGACCAGGCGTGAGGAGAGATCCACTTGCACATACACTTGTGGATAGAGCTGCATGAAATCGGCAATCAGGCTACCCATGAAAAACATGCCAAACTCTACCGGCATGGTGATTTTCAAATGCCCTTCGGGCTGCTCATGCATATTTCTGATACGGCATAGCGTATCGCCAATTTGTTGCAACGAGGCATTGGCTTGCTGATATAACAGCTCACCTGCTTCCGTCAGCCGTAGGCTACGCGTGGTGCGCTGAATCAGGCGAACGGCGAGATCATCCTCCAGGCGCTGGACTGCCCGGCTGACTGATGCTTTCGGCTGACTCAGCTTGCGCGCGGCTGCGCTGAATCCTCCTGCACGAATGACTTCTTCAAACATGGCCAGGTCGTTGAGGTTGATGTGACTAGGCAGCATTATTGTTCCATTATTAACAACAGTTCTTCTCATTCTAATTGACTTATCTGTTTTATGGAACAGTAGTATCGTATCGACTTTACAAGCTACTTTTGGAGAAAAAAATCATGTTTCAAGTAATTCACAGTTCTGTAACCCGTTTCTTGACCCAACCCACTATTGCCAGTGTACTATTTCCATTGGCGCGAGTACTGACAGCATTCATTTTTGTCATGGCTGGTTATAACAAGCTGGGTACGGGCTATGAAGGGACAGCGCAGTATATGGTCAACATGGGGGTGCCGGGATTTTTACTACCCTTAGCCATCGCACTGGAAATAGGCGGCGGTCTAGCCTTGATACTCGGTTGGCAAACACGCGTTGCAGCCCTCTTGCTGGCTGGATTTTCGGTGGTTACAGGTATTATTTTTCATAGCGGCTCAGCCGATTCAATCCAGCAAGTCATGTTGATGAAAAATATCAGCATAGCAGGAGGCTTGCTGGTGCTTGCGCTGACTGGCGCTGGGCGCTTGTCGTTAGATCGCAAGCTCTACGGCGATGGTGTTTAATTTTTTACAGGAAATAGGAGATCATCATGTTAGAAGTCAGAGCAGCTAACGCACGTGGCATCGCCAATCTGGGATGGTTATATTCTCAGCATACGTTTTCGTTCGGTGATTATCACGATCCTAACCAAATGGGTTTTTCGGATTTACGGGTAATCAACGATGACTGCGTGCAGCCCGCACAGGGTTTTGGTACTCATCCTCACCATGATATGGAGATTTTCTCCTATGTACTCGAAGGCGCGCTCGAGCATCGCGATTCAATGGGAACTGGCTCAGTTATTCGTCCCGGTGATGTGCAAATGATGAGTGCTGGAAGCGGCGTTACTCACAGCGAATATAATCCTTCAGCGCATGAGCTGGCTCACTTTCTGCAGATCTGGATTGTGCCCAATCGGCTGGGAGTGCAACCTCGCTATCAGCAACGCCATTTCGATGTGGCTGAGAAACGCGGCTGTCTGCGTTTGATTATTTCACCCAATGGTGAAAATGGATCGCTCTCGGTATATCAGGATGTGCGTGTCTATGCGGGACTATTTGACGGCGATGAGGCATTTACCTTGAATCTGCCAGAAAACCGTCATGCTTATGTGCATGTAGCACGTGGATCACTTGTACTGAACGGCCAGTATTTGAGTGCAGGCGATGGTGCACGGCTACGTGACGAACGTGAACTTAGCTTTAACCACGGTTTGGATGCTGAAGTGCTGGTATTCGATTTAAGGCCAAAAGAGTTGCCAAATCAGGAATAATAACGATTCAATGAACACACAAAAAGGAAATGAATATGAGTCTAACCGTGAGCTGGTCAGCTGCAAATGACGATACCCCCTGTTTAATACAGGATGGCGATTTGTCATGGACATCCGATATCGGGCGAGAGTCAGGAGGATCGGGTGATTTTCCTGATCCACACCAGTTGCTCGATTCCGCATTGGGTGCGTGTACGGCGCTCACCCTGCAATTGTACGCCAAGCGTAAAGCTATCCCGCTTGAGGCTATTCAAATCACCATCACTCATCAGGAAGAGCCTGGATTGTATCAATTAAGGCGTGGCATTCACCTGGCGGGTAATTTAACCGAAGAACAACGCGCCGATTTGCTGCGTATAGCCAACAAATGCCCGATCCACAAAGTGCTCTCAGGTCAGATCGCGCTGACCACAGAACTAGCCTGATTAATAAGCAGAAAGGTATCGTCCTTCTTCACCGGACAATGTTCGTAAAATTTCTTTCCATCCTGATGATTGATACTCTTGGAGTTTATGGATAGTGACAAAACCAGAACGCCCCCTCGACAACCCTCTCTGAGAGCCACCTATGAGCATTTGCTTACACTCTGGACTTCCGGGAGTCGCGATTACCATAACATGCTGTCGGCCTATTTGACGGCTAATTCGATCTTTGTTGCGGTGATTGGTGTGATGGTTTCACGGGAGTCGTTGGCGCTGCCGTTTACAATATTGATTATCCTGCTCTCCGTATTCGGGATATTACTTTGCTGGCAAATGGCAATTGTCCTGGGTCGATTTTCCAGACGGAATGCGCTCTGGGAATGGCAATTAAGAGGAATTGAGCAAGCGCCGGAATGGCAAGAACGGCAACTCATCAGTGATCTCTATCGGCTGCATGAAATGCAACTACCCATCGAGGATCTACGCAACGAGCCATCCGTATTCAGGCCAAACTGGGCTTTCCGGCAACGCCGACAATGGTGGGCCCACCGGGCTGTCAGCTTTCCATGGTTCTTTGGTTGTGTTTATGGGTTGTTCCTGTTGTGGGCCGCAACTCAATTGGTGCAACAACTTATAAGTTAAACAGGCTTCGATTTTACTCTGGCGTGAATAGCTTCAAAACCTTCACTCGCGCGTAACGAGATATACTGTTAAAAACAGAACTCCCAGAATTTTGTTGGGGGTATACTTATACCCACAATACACATAATTCGAGCAAACGCTAATTATCGTGATATTAGCCATTCAGTAAGGGGAGAAGCTGGATGATACATACGATACATACACAAAAAGAACCAGACCTGGCATTTGCTGGACTGGCATTGCTCATCTTGTTTGGAATCTTGATCTGGCACGACAATCCGATTGAGAGCGCCCGTCCTCCCGATCCTTCAGCCATACAGCCACAATATACACCTGTTATAGGCCATGCTACTTACGAAAGCTGGTTATGGCAGGACCCTTTTGGTCAAAACCATCATGCTGAAGAGAGTTCTAAAAATGAAAAAGTGAATTCTGCAGATGATAGAAAGAGTCGGTGCTATCCGCAAGTTGATAAAGGGATTGTATCCATTATAAAAGAAGACAAGCCTGTAAAATTGCTGGCCTCAATAGTAAAAGTTCGGCCTAATACCATAGAAAATAAAGAACTTCGCATCAGGCATCGCTACGCCATGGTTGCAGGGCTGATTGAATCGGGTTACAAAGCCTCAGAACCTCACCGCTTGCATTTTTGCTCAATTCAAAATCAAGGTGATGACAATAAAAAATATGATTTTCGTTGGGAGCGTTTTACCGACAAAAACAAAGAGAGACCAGATGTAATCTTGATTTGGGTAGATAGCGATGCGGTTACTAGCAGTGAATCTCTTAGGATGTTTGTACCGGATTATCTTTTTCAGGAAAATAAAATTTCTGCGAATAGAGTGAATTTATTTGTTTTTGATTGGGCCAACTCAATAAAGAATAAGGAAGAAATTGAGAATAATTATCAAAACATAAAAATTAAGAAACCTATTGGCGAAACGGATGGGGCAACTGAGAAGATCGATCAACCGATCAAAAAGCCTATTGGCGAAACGGATGGGGTAGCTAAGAAGCTAATCAATCAACTGGTGCGTGAGCTTAAAGAACGCAATATTAAAAAATCATCTGAAATAGCCATCATTACTGAACATGATTTAAATGATACTGATACGCGCGATCTGCCAGAAAAATTCTGGGGTTCATTTTTTGATAAAATAGAACGAGAATGCAAGAATCAAACTGTCCAAGAAGCTCTTGACAAATCCCGTGGCGACGCTAATGCTCGATGTAAGAAACAAAATTTTTTCTATTTAAAGGGTCTGGATGCCATTCAGCAAATAATCGATAAGAAAAATAAAAATGAGGATTATCAAAAGGGTAAGAAATTGAATGATCCATTTTCTATTGTTGATTTGCATAATCCACCCATAGGTCCGACGCAATTTGATTACGTATATCGCTTAGCCAGGCAAATTAAAAAAAACCGTGATGGTGTCGATTTAGAAGAACGCATTAAAGGTGTAAAAGCTGTAATCATTTTTGGCAGTGATTTTTATGACAAGCTGGTCATTCTCCAAGCTTTGCGCACGGAAATGCCTCATATTCCCGTATTCACAACTGATCTGGATGCGCGGATGTTTCATCCGCAGCATTGGCGCTGGACCCGAAACCTGGTTGTTGCCTCGCACTTTGACCTGCGGCTTGCTGAGACATATCAGAAACACATTCCTGCCTTTCGGGATAGTCAGCAAACAGACATTTACTACAATACAATCAAAATTTTAAAAAGTAATGAACCTAAGAAATCGTCAGAGAATACAGAAATTCCACCTTTGCCAGAGCATGCAGCTATTTCGCCTTTGATTTTTGAAATTGGCCGAAATGGCCCCGTCCGTATGGAGCAGGAGCATTTGCCTACAGATGAAATAAAGAATATTCACCCAGGTGACAATAGCCTAGAGCAGGCAAAAAATAGATACTGGCTCTTACTTGGAATTACAGTCGTGCTCATCTTTTTACTCATGGCAGTTCGCCATCATTCGTTCGCTGTATTTTCATGGTTATTACTTACTTCCATTGCAGTATTTGGCTTTGCTTGGCTAGCCATAGCTGAATTTGGCGAATCACTCAGCTTTACAGAAGGTATCAGTCTGTGGCCTACCATTTTTATACGGATCATCGCAATCTCACTGGCAATTTTCTATATTGTTAATGCAGTACGCATACTTGAAAGCAATTTTTACCGCTTGAACAAAAAACACTTTGGGGAAGACTTAAAAACTTTATGGGATGACCGTGAGCCTATGTCCTTGAAAGAAGGTCCTAAAAAGATAGCCAGCTTCATTAAAAATATTTTCTGTAAAAATTGGAATAACAAGGGTTATCCTTTTTTCTCAATTTTATTTATTTCTGTTTTGAGTGGTCTCTTTTATGCAATAAACGATTTAAATCCTGCTGGTTTTCCTATCGAATTGTGCCTTTTATTGCTTATAGTTTTATACATTTGGATGGCATGTCTAGGGAAAAAGAAAAAGTATGATTTAAAACCAACTGTAAAGTGGATAGAAAAGGATAATTGCTATCAGCAAGAGACAAATCAAGTCGATGAAAAAAATCAAGCTCAAGATTTATGCCGCAAATTCATTAAGTTGGAAACTTGTAATGATAAAAAAGGATTGTGGCAGGAGTATTACGAGCACGGCCGGCTGAAGTATCGTTCAGCTCGAGTGCTTGGAATGTGGCTGTACTTTGCGATCATGGAGACCATGCTTTTTTATCTGTTACCTTCATGGCCACAGCCATGCCGAGGCGAATCTGCATGTGTTCTCGATTGGTCGGTAGGGATTATCAGTTTTATAGTAATTATGCTTTTAACATTTTTTGTGCTGGATGCCGTAAGGCTTAACTTTTATTGGATAAGGAAGCTGCGCAAAAAACATCTCTTGCTCGTTGATAAATCACTTCTATCTCCAGATGACAAGAAAGATGGCGAGTTTGAAAGAATAAGAAGCCCTGGAAGAAAGCCACTTGAAGCACTTGATAAGATGATTGATTTAGTTGCAGAGAGAACGTACGAAGTAGACAAACTCATTTACTATCCGCTAATTTGTATTATGTTGATGCTGTTTGCCGGAACCACTTATTTTGATAATCAGGACTTTCCTCTTAGTAAAGGTATTACTTTTGCTGCAAGTATTTCCCTGCTCATTTTTTCAGGCTTCATGATTAGATATGAAGCAAGAATGCTCAAGCTTGCTGTCGTTAAGAGCGCTGAAAACCTAGCTAAAGACTATAATTTTAATAAAACAGAAGTAGATGCAGTGATTGAAAAAATAAATAACCATGATAATGGCGTTTTTCAACCCATGCTGGAGCAACCCGTAATGAGAGCATTATTATTAATAGTGGCTTCTCTTGGTCTTTTTGCAGGAGAGTATATAAAGATGTTTGGGTAAGCTATGCTGCATGCGATAACGGAAACGCCATACAGGAACAGCGTAATCCTTACGAAAGTCAAGGTATAACCTATTACCCGTAGCGCGGCCTTCAAATCGCCCCCTGGCAGCAATCCAGTTACGAATTTCCATATCTGCCAGCTTACTCGTGGCATACATAAGAAAGCGGCAATTTTTTAAGGTGTTATGTATACGACAATCCTAACTTCTTTGAAATAGGTTGCAGCGGCTTGAAATGAAAAAACCGCATGGTTAGCGGTTTTTGGTGGTCTTATGAAACGAGCTGATTCAGGATAAAATGTTACTCAATATTCTGAACTTGTTCGCGCATTTGTTCGATCAACACTTTTAGTTCTACGGAAATTTTCGAAACTTCCGCGTCTACAGATTTGGAGCCGACAGTATTAGCTTCCCGGTTAAGTTCTTGCATTAAAAAATCGAGGCGCTTGCCAGCACGGCCGCCCTTAAGCAGCGTGTGTTCCACCTCATCCAGATGAGTTTGTAAGCGTGATAATTCCTCATCTATATCTATCTTGCTTGCAAATAGTATTAACTCTTGTCGAATGCGCTCATCATTACCATCTATTTTCGCTTCCTGTAAACGCGCCACTAATTTTTCCTGGAAATTTGCAAGTAACATTGGGATGCGCGGTGACAGTTCCGTGGTCAACTGACGTAATTGGCGCAAGCGTTCGAGTAGTGCATTTTTAAGTTTCTCTCCTTCACGCACCCGTGTAGCGGTAAATTCATTCAAAGTAGCTTGCAGTAATTCCATACAAGATTCATGCAATACTGTAGTTGATAAGGTATCACTACTCAGTATGCCAGGCCAGCGCAGAATGTCTGCTACAGTCAGACTCTTCGCATCCGAAAGAGCTGATTTAACCGCATTGTTTAATTCCAGTAATTTGTTTAGTAACTGCTCATTGAATTTTTGTGGCAGATCTGTATTTGCGTAGGGTATGAAGGTTAAGCGGCAATCAACCTTTCCGCGTTTTAACTGAGTATTCAAAAGCTCTCGCATTGCGGGTTCCAGTAAGCGGAATTCATCAGGTAAGCGGAACTGAATATCGAGATAGCGATTATTGACTGAACGTAATTCTAGCGTTAAGGAGCCTTCCGGGATCTCCCTGGACATAACGGCATAACCTGTCATGCTGGCTATCATAGGTATTTCCTTCCCTTGAAAATAGTTTCGACTAGAGATTAGAAATATGAGTGAGTATAGTGGGTTAGTCAATTGAAAGCCATGAATCTTTTGAGGTGTTTCTCAGGTACTCAGTTATGGCTGACGCAGAACTTTGACCGTAAGTTTAACCCGAATATTTCATAAATTCGGGTTAGGGATTGGCTAGTTGTTGGAGGTAGCCGCGCCACCCGCCAAAATAACTGATATCTTTTGCATTTTCGATAGCGTAATGCTCGCAGAGAAAACCTTGCACTGTTTCACCATTTGCCAGAGTTAGGGTGCCGATTCCTAGCGGTGCTGGAATATTGGCCACAAAACTGCCCAATTCGTGCATCGGCAGTTCCCAGACCTCCACCTCGATCGCAACACCTTGCTCATTTGGATTGACTCGAATTAGCCCAGGGCGTTGCGGTGGTTCTCCTGGCAAAGCATAGAGTCTATAGTCTGCTGAGGTAGTGGTGCGTGCCACTAATCGCCCCTGGCGGCTGGTCAATTGCCGATTTAATGGCAAGCCAGATAAATGTGCGCCACAGACGGCTATTTGTACCTGACCAGACCGGGATGCGGCAGGAAAGGGAATGTTCTGAGGTAGTGCAATGCCTGTCGCACCCAGCGTGAGCAAATAAGCTTGCTGCAGCCGATGAGCAAGATGCAGCAACGGTTCGTCCTGGTGAGCCGGTGTTACCAGTGTGATACCAAAAGGCAACCCATCATTCTGGAAGCCAGCAGGAACGGCAACCGCAGCATAGTCGAGCAGATTCATGAAATTGGTGTAGTAGCCCAAGTTGGTATTGAGGCGTATGGGATCTTGCTGTATGGCTTGAATGGGATAGATCGTCCCGGCAGTGGGTGTCAGCAGGCAATCAACATCTGCCCAAATCTGGTCTGTCTGTTGTTTGATTTGGCGTAATTGATAGCACCCATTGAAGGCGTCCGCGGCAGAGTGCCGTTTCGCAGTCGCGATGATTTCACGTACCGGTGCAATGACCTGTTCGCTGTGCGACTCGAAGAATGATTGAATCGCTGCATAACGCTCGGCTACCCAGGGCCCTTCGTAAAGGAGGCGGGCAGCTTCGAGAAAGGGCTCAAAATCTATCTCGGTCGCTTCTCCACCCAGCACTTGCATGCGGGCTATTGCATCGTTAAACAAGCGTTCACTTTCACGATTACCAAAAAATTGCAGTTGCTGTTTACGCGGAATACCAAAGCGGAAATGCGGGGCAGCGCCAAAATCGAGGCCGTGTTCTTCTCTTTTCCTTGAATAGATATCCGCTGCGTCATAAGCAGCACAAATTGTCAGGACGCGCGCCGCATCCGCAGCAGTATATGCGAAGATGGATACTGTATCGAGAGAGCGGCAAGCCGGTACCATGCCATGCGCCGAAAGCCAACCTTTCGTGGGCTTATATCCGATCAGATTATTAAAAGCGGCGGGAACTCTGCCGGAACCTGCAGTATCGGTGCCGAGGCTGAAACATACCTGCCCCTTGGCGACAGCAACAGCCGAACCTGAGCTGGAGCCGCCGGAAATATAAACGGGATTGAATGCATTGCGGCAAGCCCCATAGGGAGACCGTGTGCCATTCAGTCCGGTGGCGAACTGATCAAGATTGGTTTTGCCGATGGGGATCGCACCGGCATCGATCAGTCTCTGCACAACAGTTGCGTTGCACGATGGCGTGTAGGCAAAAGCTGGGCAAGCTGCCGTGGTTGGTATGTCTGCCAGATCAATATTGTCTTTGATGGCGAAGGGTACGCCATACAGCGGCAATGATGCCATCCCTTGTGCTTCCACCTTGCGAGCGTAACCTTGTAATGACTCAAGTGAAAGTGTGGCAATCCAAACATGATCCGGGTCATTTTGAATCTCGGCATGAATGGCTTCGACCATTTGGGTCGGGGAGAGTTTACCGCTCGCATAGCGTTGCAGCAAAGATGAAATGTCACCCAGCGGGAGAAGTTTTTGCATAGTTACTCCTTACTCCTGTTCCTGGATGATGAGCAGCACCTGCCCGGCAGATACATATCCGCCTTGTTTACAGAATAATTGCCGCACTGTGCCGGTGACAGAGGAATCTACCGAGAATTCCATTTTCATGGATTCGATCATGATGACAGGCTTGCCTGCTTCCACATGGTCGCCTTCCGTGACGAGTAACTTCCAAACCGTACCCGTTACTTGGGAACTGACAGCTTGTGCGCCTTCTGGCAAGTCCAGTTCACACTGTGTGTCTGCTTCATCCAGTGTATCTTCACTGACATAATGGGTCAGATTATTGGCTTGCCAGCGTTGCCGCTCAGCTTCGAAGGCAGCCTGTTGTCTGGCTTTGAATACATCAATGCTGGCAGCATGTTGTTGCAGGAAGGTATGGTATTGTTTCAGGCTTAAAACAGTCTCTTCCGTACGCAGCTTGAAGCGCCCGGCAATGAAATCTTTGCGCAGTTTGAGCAGCTCGCTTTCACTGACCGGATAGAAACGGATTTGATCGAAGAAGCGCAATAACCACGGTTGGCCATCCTTGAAATCGGCTGTCTGGCGGTAATGATTCCACATTTGTATGGTACGGCCAACAAATTGATAACCTCCCGGACCTTCCATACCATACACGCAGAGATAGGCGCCACCGATCCCGACGGCATTTTCGGGTGTCCAGGTGCGTGCCGGATTGTATTTGGTGGTGACCAGGCGATGACGCGGATCGAGGGGGGTTGCCACGGGCGCGCCCAGATAGACATCGCCCAATCCCATAACCAGATAACTGGCTGCAAATACAATATGCTGAACCTCCTCAATGCTTTCCAGCCCGTTAATGCGGCGGATAAATTCGATATTGCTTGGGCACCAGGGGGCGTCGCTGCGTACCGATTGCATGTATTTTTCGATGGCTAATCGCGTGGCGGCATCATCCCAGGATAAAGGCAAGTGGATGATGCGGGACGGGACTTCCATGTCATCGATCGCTGGCAGCTTGCTTTCACTTGCGATTAGAAGATCCAGCAAAGTATCGCGCGCCAGCCGGCGTGAATCAAAATGAATCTGCAGGGAACGAATGCCAGGGGTCAAATCCAGAATACCGGCAAGCTCGCCGCCGTTAATGCGCTGCTGCAGCCATGTCATCAGTGCATGGGCACGAAAGCGCAAATTCAGATCGAGTACGGGCGCTCCATACTCGATTAATAGGTATTTATCACCGGATTGACGGTAAGTCACCTGCACACGCTCTTTGCTCTCGGGAATGCAATGCAAAATAGGATTTTCTAGTTTTGCAGGTTGAGAATAGGTTGACGAGCTTCCATCAGCACCCAGATGCTGGACCAATTGATTCTGTTGTTCTTCCAGTTTAAGCGCATCTTCCATCGATATCGGATGAAAGCGAATGCTATCACCGGGTTTGAGTTGTCCAATTTTCCACAACTCCGCATGAGCAATGGTGGCCGGACAGACGAAGCCACCTAGACTAGGGCCATCGGGGCCAAGGATGATCGGCATATCCCCGGTAAAATCGACTGCGCCAACTGCATAAGCATTATCGTGAATATTGGAGGGATGCAAACCAGCCTCACCGCCATCGGGACGCGCCCACTGGGGTTTAGGGCCAATCAAGCGTACCCCCGTTCGGCTGGAGTTATGATGGACTTTCCACTCAGCGGCAAAAAATTGTTCGATATCAGCTGCGGTAAAGAAATCAGGCGCGCCATGGGGTCCATACAATACTGCGATTTCCCAGCGATCCGTGTAATGAGGAATCGACTGCTGGGGTAGATATTGAGGTGCTGGGTGCTGGAAAGGCTGAATGGGTTGGATATGCAGCACATCCCCGGCACGCAGTACACGTCCTGCATGCCCGCCGAACTGACCTAGCGTAAAGGTAGATTTACTGCCAAGATAATCAGGTACCTGAAAACCACCGTGCACGGCTAAGTAAACCCGGTTGCCGGATTGTTTAACTTTACCAAACTGCAAGAGCGCACCCGCTTTGACGAAATGAGATTGCCACTGGGACAACGGTTCACTGTCCAGCAATATATCGATGGGCGCGCCGCAGATTGCAATGATGCCATCGCAATTAAAACGCAGCGTCGGACCTGCCACGGTGATTTCCAGCCCAGCGCTATCTTCGGTATTATTTACCAGCCGGTTGGCAAGACGAAAGGCCAGGCTATCCATTGGCCCAGAAGGGGGAACACCTACGTTCCAGTAACCAATCCGTCCCGGATAATCCTGTATCATGGTTTGCACCCCAGCATTCAGGATATCGATACTGTCCGCCAGATAATGAAATCCATTGAGGAATTGCGTGTTCGGTTGCCCACTACAGAACGCAGTGCTTTGCAGAATTTGTTTGAGGTAAGCTAAGTTGGTTTCAATTCCATGCAATGAAGTGTTATCCAGTGCGGCGAGTAAGGTTGCGATGGCTTTTTCTCGATCAGGCGCATGCACGATGATTTTAGCCAGCATGGGATCATAAAATGCTGAAACCTCGATGCCGCGCTCGATCCAAGTTTCAATACGGGCTGCCGCAGGAAATTCTGCCGCAGTCAGTGTGCCGCTGGAAGGTTGGAAGTCCTTTGCAGGATTTTCCGCATACACCCGAGCCTGGATGGAGGCACCGCTGGGTTTGATCGTGAAAGAATCGAGGGGAGGGAGATCCCCAGCCGCCTGACGCACCATCCATTCCACTAGATCAATGCCGGTGACTTCCTCAGTCACGCCATGTTCCACCTGCAGGCGGGTATTGACTTCGAGAAAATAAAACTGACCATTGGCGGCATCGAAAATATATTCAACCGTACCAGCGGATTGATAGTTGACGGCTTTGCCAAGGCGTACCGCCGTCTCAAGCAGTGCCTGGCGCAGATGCGGTGCAAGGTTGGGAGCAGGCGTTTCCTCGATGACTTTCTGGTTACGCCGTTGCATGGAACAATCACGCTCACCTAATGCGACAACCTGGCCTTTACCATCACCAAAAATCTGTACCTCAATATGGCGGGCCCGGTCGACATATTTTTCCAGAAAGAGACCGGCATCCTTGAAATTATTTTGTGCGAGCGTTTTGACAGATTCATAAGCGCCGATCAGCTCATCTTGATTCCAGCAGAGGCGCATGCCTATGCCACCACCTCCGGCGGTGCTTTTCAGCATGACGGGATAACCAATATGTTTGGCTTGATGGCAAGCCGCTTCAACATTTTCCAGTAAGTCGGTTCCTGGCAGGAGCGGCACCTGATTTTCCAGCGCCAAGGCCCGTGCAGTATGTTTCAAGCCAAAGTTGCGCATTTGCTGCGGCGTAGGGCCGATAAAACAAATCCCATGCGCAGCGCATTGCTCGGCAAAATCGGCTTTTTCACTGAGAAAGCCATAACCGGGATGGATCGCTTGTGCACCGGTTTGCTGAGCAATCTCTAATATTTTGTCTGCGCGCAGATAACTTTCGGCTGCGAGACCGCTGCCGATGCAGTAAGCCTCGTCTGCATCGGTGACATGTCGCGATAGGGCGTCGGCTTCCGTGTAAACTGCCACGCTTGTGACGTTCATGCGGCGGAGCGTACGGATAATCCGGCAGGCAATGGCGCCGCGGTTGGCAATCAGGATTTTATCGAACATAGCGTTATCCTCTTCCTAAGTGAAATGATCAGCCGAATTTAATTGCGCAGGGTATTGTCATTGCTGAGAATCCCAGATCAGTAAACGGATCGGTGTCGGGTTATAGGCATTACAGGGGTTGTTCAGCTGCGGACAATTCGAGATCAATACCAGCACATCCATTTCAGCTCGCATTTCAACATATTTGCCGGGGGCGGAAATGCCGTCGACAAATTCCAGGTTACCTTCCGCAGTGACAGGAACATTCATAAAGAAATTGATGTTGCTCGGTATATCGCGCTTGCTCATGCCGAGCTGCTCGCAAGCAGCCTCGTGAGCCAGCGCATGAAGGAAGCTATCCCGACAACTGTGCATGGGATATTTCTCCAGTGCATAACGTACCGTATTGCTTTCTGCTGCACAGGCACCCCCGAGTGTGTCATGACGCCCGCAGGTATCCGCGATGATCGTGAGCATGGCATTACCCAGATTGGAGCAGAGCTTGCTGCCGGTGGTCAGATACAGCTTATTCTGGGCACGTATCGTATCGGTTACGCTATACCGCTCCAATGCGTGGTTGGCATTAAAAAATAGCGTATCGACAGCTTGATTGCCTTCCAGATCGACAATGCGGAAAATTTGCCCTTGTTTAACGATCTTGACCCAAGGCTCACCTGCCGCACAAATTTCATCGATGATGGCGAGATCGGGATTGAGTTTGCTTTCTATCAATAGAGACGTATTCATAATGCACCTCCACAGGGGTGATATAACCGATGAGTATTGTGTAATCCCCGTACGTTCTCAGCAATCTGCTGGCATTCCGAAACTGTTGCGACCGGTGTAGTAAATGCTACCAGATGGATATCGCCGGGTTGATAGGTTGTACTGGTATCAAGCGGATGAGGTGCAGCGGAAAGGATAACCAACGTATCCATTTCAAAACTCAGATTAACATAGTCGCCCGCTTTACTATGGTTACGATGAAACGTTAATTCACCCGAAGCGTTTGCGGATACTTTGCTGAAGAAATTAATGTTGGAGACGATGTCACGCATTCCCAATCCCCATTTACCGAGTTCGATGAGCATCCCATCCAGGCCACTGCGATACATTTGATTGCGATGCTCCTGGTAGCGGGCGGTGCCATATTTTTGCTGGATCAGTTTGCGATCGCTCAGACCGCATGCGGTATCATGCCAACCTACCGTATCGGCAGTAATACAGCAGAATATTCGTCCCATATCGGAATAACAGGCATGCCCTTTAGTCAAACGGAAGGTATGCTGCGCCTTCAAGGTATCGGCCATGTTATAGCGCTCCAGTTTTTCTTCCTGGTTGAAAAACAAGACCGCAGCGTTAGCACCGCCGGCGACATCAGCTAAGCGTAAGGTTAGGCCACGGCGTATAATTCCTGACCAATGGCATCCGCCCGGGATATGTTCTTCCCACAGAAATACGTTATTTTGATTCATTTGCTCCTCCTTATCAGAATGGTCAATGTAGTTACTCCCAGAATGCTTCCCAAAACCAGTGGCACAGCCCAGAGCTGCCACCAGGGTGCATCAGGTGAAGCCAAATAGGCACGCGGCCAGGCTATGTTGATCAACTCAAACAATGACCAGAGAAAGGCGGCAATGTTGATGATCAGACCCCATACCCCTAATCTCAGCTCACCGAGTGCCGGATCCCAGCGACCCGTCAGTCGAGTATATAAACCGACTCCCGTAGTCATGGAAAACATAGCATAGAGTCCTCCTGTACCAAAGGCGATGATGGTCGCGACGGCTTCATTATTCAGTCCAAACAACAGTCCCAGTCCTGCCAGAAATACTGTACAAAGAATCGCATTCCGGGGTGCTTTAGCAGCGGTTACGCGACTGAGCGATACAGGCATATTGCCTTCACGTGCCATGGAAAACACGATGCGCGAGGTATATTTGACGACGGACGCACCGCAAGCAAGAAAAGCGATTACGACAATCGCCAGAAAGGGCTTCTCGAACCAATCTCCAATATGCGTTGTAATTAGAGGAGTGATTGGATCAAACGTAGCACTGGTTTTTGCCAAGGTAGCATGATCAAATGACAATGTCAGTGCAGCAGAGTTGAAAACAACCACGGTGCCTACCGCGCATAACGAGAAGAAAATTGCCCGTGGCACCATGCGTGTGGGTTGATGTGTTTCCTCTGAAGTCGTTGAACAAGCATCAAATCCGATGAATGCCCAACCGGCAATGGCAAGTGCAGCGAGAAAAGCAGATAGCTCATCTGGCGCTGTACCGGTACCCAGGTGCTGGAATAATTCAGAGAATGGATGTTCTCTAAAGAACAGGAAAAGTAGGAGAGCCATGCCGAACGATCCAATGATTTCGGCATATACACCGAGGGCAATCACCGACTTAAACACATTCACATGAGCAAGATTGAGCAGCATGCAAATGAGCAGAAAAACCGCACCCCAAAGTACCATCATAGCGCCTGTTTCACTTGGAGAATCAAATAGAATGGCAAGCCAGATTCCCCCGGTGTAAGCGGTTGTTGTCAGCATAGCGATGGTTGAACTGATATAAATCGCGCCAGCATACTGGCCTAAAATGGTTCCACCGAGTTGACGCGCCCATTTGTAAGCGCCGCCAGCAATGGGAAATTGGGAAGATAATTCGGCATAGACGGTTGCAACCAGTAATTGCATGATTAAACAGCTTACGAGAGCTGGGAACCAGCCTCCACCAGTCACATTGGTTTGCACCCCCACAATGGCATAAAGTCCAACTACTGGAGAAACCACTGCAAAGCCAAGCGTAAAACTATTCCAGATACCCATGCTACGGTTAAGCATACCGGGATCAGCTGATTTCATTTCAGATGAAAAGCTTTTGGGATTTTGAGCGGTTGACATGTTATACCTCGTGAATGTAATGAAAGATTATTCAACCCAAGTCAAAACTTGCTGTTAACTGAGAACCTGATGGTCACTAAATGGCTTAGTCTTTATTGCCAGTGTTTCACAGGCATGAGGATAGTACGAGGAAAATTGATCGGTCAGGCACCGCTTATTGTTTCCTGACGAGCCATTAGTGCTGATTCGTATGAATAACCTATAAGCGGAAAATGTTAGCGCTTTTCCAGTGATACCGAGGGGAAGGTAGAAAAGAAATGAATATAAGATTTGCGCGTCCATAACGAAGTCTCCTTTAAGTCATCAGGTCAAGTACCGAGAGTTGTAATGTGCTGACACATTACACAATCTCCCGGGCTTTTATCCCTCCGTGGAGCTTCGTTATTACCGAAGCCAGAAACTCTTGGACCAGACACTCCTTATATAAGAAGTCGGAACCCTAGTTTGCTATTACATCAGTTGTATAGATCTATACAACTCAGTGACGCCTCTCAATAGTTAATAATACTAAGAAACGATTTCATAAATAAAACTAACATATCTTTTCTAGAAAAACAAATTTATATTGTCAAAAGGTATCTTATGAAGCTATAAGGGATAGCATGTTTTGGCATGATGATTACTTTCTTTATCTTGCTGAAGTGCAATGTTTCTAATGAAATAGCATTAGTGAAGAACGGAAATTTGTTGAATCAATACAGGGTTCTTTTGCATTAAAGCGATCACTTGATGAAGGATTAAAACCGGATTCTTCAATTGACCGCTCCTCACATAATATGCTCAACCAGATAGATAAAGGTTAAGCAACACCATACTGTGCACGATAGCGTTTAATTGCCAGTAAATTATGCGCCATATCACTTCTGGTCTCTAGATAATCCGTAATATTATCTAGATTGATAATGCTGATGACTGGAATACCGTGCGCCTGCTCAACCTCTTGTATGGCAGATGCCAGATGGCGACCTCGCTCCATACGGTCAAGTGCTACAACGACACCACAGGGTGTCGCCGCAGCAGCACGGATAAGATTGACGGATTCTTGTATCGATGTTCCAGCAGTGATGACATCATCGACTATCAGGACACGACCTGTCAGTGGCGCCCCTACGATATTGCCACCTTCGCCATGATCTTTAATTTCTTTACGATTAAAGCAGAAGGGGTGATTATGGTCGGTTTCAGCCAGTGCGATAGCAATAGCGCTGACGAGCGGAATGCCTTTGTATGCCGGGCCAAACAACATATCAAACGGAAGCTGGGCAGCCAAGATGGCTTTCACGTAGAATTGCCCGAGTTTATGTAATGAATTGCCATCATTAAATAATCCCGCATTAAAAAAATAGGGCGAAAGACGTCCTGCTTTGGTGATGAATTCACCAAACCGGAGTACGTTGCGTTCAATGGCGAATTCAATAAAAGCTTGCTTAAAATCTAACATGGTTCTAATAACTCATAAAAATGCGAATTATAACGGCTAACTTGAATGGTATACGTGCTGCAGCTAATAAAGGTTTTTTTCAATGGATGCCTACGCAGCAGGCTGATATCGTGTGCGTTCAGGAACTGAAAGCTCAACCTGATGATATGACGAGTGAAATGAAAGTCCCAGATGGTTATCACGGTTACTTTCATTGCGCAGATAAAAAAGGCTACAGTGGAGTGGGATTGTATTCTCGTCATGAGCCTGACAAAATCATTGAAGGCGTAGGAATCCCGGAAATCGATTCAGAAGGACGATATTTACGTGCCGATTTTGGTGATTTGAGCATCATATCGATTTATCTTCCTTCAGGGTCGAGTGGTGAACACCGGCAGGCTATCAAATTCTTTTTTATGGAGCGATTTTTCCCGATTTTGCAGGCACTGGCTCACAGTGGCAGGGAGATTATTTTGTGTGGAGACTGGAATATCGCCCACAAGGAAATTGATCTGAAGAACTGGCGCGCCAACCAAAAGCATTCTGGTTTCCTGCCGGAAGAACGTGCCTGGTTGACAACAGTTTTTGAAGAATTGAAATTCATTGATGTGTTCCGGAAAATTGATCAATCACCGGAGCAATATACCTGGTGGTCAAATCGCGGGCAGGCATGGGCTAAAAATGTAGGGTGGCGTATCGATTACCAGATTGCTACACCCTCGATTGCCGACAAAGCGACCAGCGTTTCCATTTACAAGCAGGAACGCTTCTCGGATCATGCTCCGTTAATTATTGATTACGATCATCATCTATGATTAATACCACCGTTGCTAGCTGGTTGAGCATATGCCGTATCTATGCCCACCCCAGAGTGGTTGGAATGTTGGCATTAGGTTTTTCAGCCGGATTGCCCTTGTTACTGATACTGGGTACCTTATCCTTCTGGCTAAGAGAGGCAGGTATCGATCGTGCCACCATAGGTCATTTGAGCTGGATTGGTCTTGCTTATGGTTTTAAATGGATGTGGTCGCCCTTGGTTGACCGTCTGCCATTGCCGCTACTGACGCGGTTATTGGGTCGACGCCGTGCCTGGTTGCTGCTTTCGCAGATCACGATAGCGATCGCATTGGTAGGTATGGCCAGTACTGATCCACTCGAGAATCTATCACACATGGTTTTTTTTGCATTGGCAGTGGCTTTTGCCTCCGCCACACAAGACATTGCACTAGATGCTTATCGGATCGAAGCCGTTGAATTAAGGCTGCAAGGCGCAATGGCGGCTACTTACCAAGGAGGTTATCGTTTAGCGATGATACTGGCTTCAGCAGGTGTGCTGTGGATTGCGGCATCGCTGGATGCTTCCCCAACTGATTATGACTATCAATCATGGCAGATTGCCTATCTGATCATGGCTGCCTGTATGGCGATTGGCATCATTACTACATTGATTATTCAAGAGCCTGATGTTCCAATTAATCACCTTGCCGCAGAAAATGAAAGGCAGGCTAGTCAAATGATTACCCGTTGGAATTTGAATGCGCGCCTTACGCGATTACTGACCTGGCTATATAGCGCAATGATTGCACCTTTCCAAAACTTTATCGTGCGGCACGGCTATCATGCCTTCTTGATACTGACACTGATTGCTGTTTACCGTATCTCGGATGTAGTAATGGGCGTGATGAGCAACCCCTTCTATGTTGATATGGGGTATACCAAGGATGAAGTGGCAACTGTTTCCAAAGTATACGGTGTCATCATGACACTTTTAGGCGCGGCAGTAGGGGGGGTATTGACCGCCAGGTTTGGTGTGATTAAAACTCTATTCCTTGGTGCAGTCTTATCCGCAGCGACGAATTTGTTATTTGTCTGGCTATCTCTGCGAGGACACGATATCGTTGGATTAATATTTACTATTTCCGCAGATAATCTTTCTGCTGGCATTGCTTCTTCAGCTTTCATCGCCTATCTTTCAGGATTGACCAATTCTGCCTATTCAGCGACGCAATACGCGTTATTTAGTTCAGTGATGTTGCTGTTACCCAAATTTATTGCCGGCTTTAGTGGGCAATTTGTAGATGCCTATGGGTATGCACTATTTTTTATGGGAACTGCATTACTCGGCTTACCGGTGCTGATTTTGGTATGGATGGTGGGGCGAATCGAATTTAAAACACCTGTCTCATCGTAAGCGTGATCTATATCATTCCTTAGGCAAATTACCTTCGGGTAAAGCGATAAAATGCAAGCATTCCAAAAAGATTGGGGGCAAGGGTAATTTGCCGGTTACCACTCATAACCCGTCGTTCCAGGATATGCACCTCATGCTGATGACAAAATTGTTCAAAATCACCTAAGGTACATAAGTGAATATTGGGCGTATCAAACCACTCATAAGGCAAGGTTTGTGAAACGGGCATATGACCCAATAAAACTTGCAATCTATTTTTCCAGTAGCCAAAATTAGGAAAGGTGACGATACCTTCTTTGCCTGCACGGAGCATTTCCTGAATGATATTTTCCGTGTTTTTCATCGCTTGCAATGTTTGCGACAGAATAACGTAATCAAATGAATCTGATTCAAAACCTGATAAACCCGATTCCAAGTCGCTCTGGATGACATTAATTCCATTATTGAGGCACGCTAGTACATTGGCATCATCAATTTCCACGCCATAACCATGCACACCTAGCGTCTCTTGCAAATATTGGAGCAATGTGCCATCACCGCACCCAAGATCGAGCACTTTCGATCCTGGTCTGATCCAGGCAGCAATGGTAGCAAAGTCAGGTCGCGAGAGGGAAAGGGAAGAGAGTATTTTAACCATTGAGTTTCCGTTGAAAGATTTTATATGATGATTTTGTTCATATAAGCCCGTACCAATTGGTGGTAGTGCTCATCTTTCATGAGAAAGGAATCGTGACCATGCCTGGTGTGTATTTCTGCGTAACTCACGTTAAGTTTATTATCCAGTAATGCCTTAACAATACTGCGTGAGCGCTCAGGTGAGAAACGCCAATCAGAACTAAATGAAAGCACTAGAAAGTTCGCCTTGGCACAATGAAAGGCTGCACTTAAATTGTCATCATAATCTCGTGCGGGATCAAAATAATCCAATGCTTTCGTCATGAGTAAATAAGTATTAGCATCAAACTGATCTGCAAATTTGTCTCCTTGATAGCGCAAATAAGATTCAATCTGAAATTCAACATCAAAATTGAAGCTAAGCGATCCTGTTCGCAACTCGCGTCCGAATTTCTCCGCCATGGAATCATTGGATAAATAAGTAATGTGCCCCAGCATGCGAGCAAGGCGCAGCCCCCTGCGCGGTAGTGTGCCATGAGAATAATAATCACCACCGTGAAAATCGGGATCGGTAATGATCGCTTGACGTGCAACATCATTGAATGCGATATTTTGTGCCGTCAATTTGGCTGCAGCAGCAATAACGATAGCATGCCGAATTCTTTCAGGCGCATGGAGTGCTAACTGCATAACCGACATACCCCCAAGACTCCCACCAACAACTGCTGCAAATTGGTCAATGCCAAGCTTCTCAGCCAATCGCACATAAGTTTCAGCCCAATCTATCGTTGTCACCATGGGAAAATCGGCACCATAATGCTTATCCGTTTTTTTATTGATACTCGCGGGACCGGTTGAGCCATGGCAACCACCTATGTTGTTTACACCAATCACAAAAAATTTACGTGTATCAATAGGTTTTCCAGGACCAATCATGTTATTCCACCAACCTACATTCTTTGGATTATCAGCATAAACACCCGCAACATGATGATTACCAGAGAGTGCATGGCAAATTAATACAGCATTGGATCCGGTTGCATTCAATTCACCATAGGTTTCATAGACTTGCTCGTAATTATCCAATATTGCGCCGCTTTCCAAACTAAGTGGTGTGTCGAAGCAAACCCGTTGTGGTGTAACGATGCCGATAGAGTCTGAATCATGCATGAAGATGAGAAGATTTTAGGAAGTTCTATGTAAAATTATCAAATACTTATGTCAAGTAAGCATTATATCGTCAAAAATCCTTATAGGATTTAGCATTTTTAACGTCGTGATTATTTTAAAATAAAAAAGCTAATTATTTAACTTTGATAATAATCCATGAATTTTTTCAGATTCATCAGTTCTAAGAATTTTTTGGATTATCGGCATGATGCTTGGTAAATGACTTTTCAGAATCTCATGCTTAACATTTAGGATTTGTGCCGGATACATGGAGAGTTGTTGTAATCCCAGTCCTAGCAGTAATCGAGTGTATTGAATATCACCTGCTATCTCTCCACAGATGGAAACAGGCATATTGGCGCGATTGGCAGTATAAATAATTCGTGCCAATAGCCAAAGTATAGAGGGATGCAATGGATCATAAAGATGAGCAACAGTGTCATCCGCTCGATCAATAGCCAGCGTATATTGGATCAAATCATTAGTACCAATGGATAAAAAATCCAGTTTACGTATGAACATTTCAAGGCATAGTGCTGCAGCTGGAATTTCAATCATTCCTCCGATCTTAATATTCTCATCGAAAGCTTTTTTTTCATCATGCAAGCTTTGTTTGGCATGCTCGATATGCTGTAAAGTCTGATTGATTTCATAATCGCTTGAGAGCATTGGGATTAGAATGCGAATCTGACCATGGGCAGAAGCTCTCAATATGGCGCGTAATTGAGTTAGAAACATGGCTTGCTCTACTAAGCTCAGTCTAATTGCACGTAATCCCAGCGCAGGATTGATTGCAGATCGATAGCTATTTTTAAGATTCTTATCAGCACCTAGATCGAAGGTGCGTATCGTAACTGGCAATCCACGCATACTTTGTGCGACAGTGGAATAAGCTTCAAACTGCTCATCCTCGCTGGGTAAATCATCTCGATTGAGAAAAAGAAATTCACTGCGAAATAAACCAATACCTGTGGCACCACTCTCTTTGACCTGCTCAACATCTTGAGGTAACTCAATATTGGCATGTAATTCTATAAAAGTACCATCGAGCGTCGTAGTGGGAATAGATCTGAGGCGTTTGAGCTTACGTTTTTCCAGATCCAGCTGGTTCTGCTTTAAACGGTATTCGGTAAGCACATATTTATCAGGATTAACAATTACAATTCCTTGACCGCCATCTACTATTAAATTGTCATTATTGTAAATAAGTTGGCGTGCATGCTGCATTGCTACGATTGAAGGAATATTTAGGCTGCGAGCTATGATTGCAGTATGAGAAGTCACCCCTCCTAAATCAGTAAGAAAAGCAGCAAATTGATGCTGTTTATATTGCATGACATCTGCCGGGCTTAGATCATGGGCAACCAGGATACTGTTACCATCATGCTTTAGGGGAGGGGGAATGTAACCCGGGTGCCCCAATAAAACTTTTAATACCCGTTCGACAACCTGAATAACATCAGTTTTGCGCTCTCGTAAATAAGCATCTTCAACTTCTTCAAACTGAGCAAGTAATACTTCCATCTGCTGAGTAACAGCCCATTCTGCATTACACTGTGTCTGAGCAATACAAGTGATTGCTGCAGAACTAAGTGTTGGATCATCCAGAATCATATGATGCAATTCAAGAAAAGCATTGAATTCAGCAAATGCGGGTCCTTGATTTGCCGACGATTGTAGTTTCTCCAGTTCTTTGCGTACAGTTGCGAACGCATTGGTCAATCGTGCTATTTCTTTGTCTATTTGGTTCTTAGGGATTAAATAATGTGCTACATCAAGTGCGGCAGGAGAAGCAAGATGCGCATGTCCAATAGCAATACCGTCGGAGGCGCCTACGCCATGCAATATGAAGCTCATTCGCCTTCCCCAAAGTAATCATTGATGAGGGCAATCAATGCCTGCATGGCCTCAGCCTCGTCAGTTCCGGTTATTTCAATTTCAACTGCCGATCCTTTATTTGCAGCGAGTGTCATCACACCCATAATACTTTTTGCATTGACTCTACGACCGTTACGTATGAGCCATACCTCACTTTGGAATTGACTTGCTAAACGTGTAAGTTTTGCAGAAGCACGAGCATGCAGACCGAGTTTATTAATAATGGTAATTTCTTTAAGTAGCATCTCAGCATCCACGGAAAATATGCATGACCCCTTCTTTACCTCCAGCAAGTGCTTTCTCCACAACAACTGAAAGTGACTCATGCCGATAATTTAATGCGCGAACAAGCATGGGTAAGTTCATACCTGTAAGGCACTCTACTTTTCCAGATTGAATCAATCGACTAGCGATATTACAGGGAGTTGCGCCATAAATATCCGTCATTACCAATACACCATCACCTTGATCAAGCTCCTTAATTAATTCCTTAGCTTGAGTAACAACTTCATCAGGTTCATCTTGAATGGAAATAGCTTGATATATCAGTTTCTGTGGTTCTTCTCCCATAATATGAGTTGCGCAGTGAGTAAAACTTTCACCCAGCTTATCATGAGAAATAATTAAAATTCCGATCATCCAACCTTTTTATTTATGTCTAAAATTTAGAAACCAAGTTTTGAATTTTATCATTGCCGAGATTATCCTATTCCGTCTTTAACCCGAATATTTCATAAATTCGCGTGATGATCACGCAGGATTTTGATTAATAGGGAAGTTTTGAGAAGGAGTGGTGTGGTGACTCATACACCCGACTGAGCAAAATCTTTCTTATGAATCAAAAGGCAAGTGAGGACACGTGCCAATTTATGAAATATTCGGGTTTAACATACCAAAAATTTTTATTTTTATATGGAGCGACAAGGTGCAGCCAGAAATAGTCAAACGGATAACTAACCACGCGGCATAAGCATTACGCATATAGCAACGGCCATCTTATGAATCAGTCAGCCAATACGAGGTGCTTATTACCAGAGATTGTGCGCTTGTTTCGATAAAGTACGCAACCTTGCTTGCCTGATCTATTCGATATTAGCGAAGCTGCTGCAAAGCAGTATATAAAGATGATCATTAATTTAATTGCTTATGATTATACTTAAAGGTATTCCTTTCAGGGTGGGATCTACAATCATTTCTAGTGTTGGCAGGAGAAGGAAGCGGTGTAACCTGTTGGCAACGATCTCGCCAGATCAACCACCAATAGAAGGAACCCACCACTATGACAGATAGTAATCTTTTTAAGCTGGGTAAACCAAATGTGCATGATCTCCTGCAGAGAAATTCTGCGGGAAGGAGCCTGCAAGATACTGGCTGTGGCCATTGAAGTTAAGTTAACGTGAGTTCGACGCAAGAAAACCTGTAAAAGGAATCGGAATTCCTTATGATGAAACGATTTTGGGAAAGAGCTTCATCACTAGAGGATTCAGGTTCCGATGGATACTATAGCGATTTTTTGTGCGATAGACGACTTTTGCCAGGAGTTTGAGTCGTGGTGGGAGCAGCGCTTGCTGGAATCCTCGCTAAAGCCGCGTCAGCGACGAGGGGAACTGTGTCTTAGTGAAGTCATGGCGATCGTGGTGGGGTTTCATCTGCCCGGATGCCGGACTAAGGACTATTACCTGAATCAGGTATTGAGGAATGAGCGGTCTTATTTTCCAGGGCTGGCGAGTTACAATCGCTTTGAAGAGGTAATCAGCAGGACCAAATAAAGCGAAAAACAATACCAAATAGTGTGAGAATTTACACCTACTAAGTAGGGCGATTGCGGAGCAAATAACAGATTGGATTCATATGTAACATATTGTTTTTATTGGTGGCCAAGGGCGGAATTGAACCACCGACACAAGGATTTTCAGTCCTCTGCTCTACCAACTGAGCTACTTGGCCTCTCTTACCTAATGCTACTATACAATAAAAATATAATATATTTCCTTATGACTATAACTAGTTAGGAAAAAAGCAAAAAGTGGCGCGCCCGGCAGGATTCGAACCCACGACCCCTTGGTTCGTAGCCAAGTACTCTATCCAACTGAGCTACGGGCGCTACTATACTAGTTTCCCTAACATGTTTCTACTGCTGCTCTTACGACTAGTTAACAGAACATCATTATATCAAACCATTAGTAAAAAATTAAAACATCCACCTTTAAAATTCTTTACCAGGCGATTCTTCGCAACAAGCCGGGCATGATGTTACATTTAGTTTTTTTTGTCAAGAAATAGCTCCTCGCCTTCAATGTACAATGGAGCCACAATAATGACACCAAAATACTAAAGAATGAGTCGCTAAAGGTCGTCATCCTGAGAGTTGCAATTAAATTAGTTTAAATGGAGCTATAGTCGAATCTGGTGTATGGAAACTCAAGCGACTACCTGTTTCTGATCTCCTGTTTGTTTAATGCTGTCAACAAATTTAACGCTGGAGATGGCCTCAGTTAACAGCTTATAGACTTTTAACCGAAACCTTTCTTTCTGCGCTGTTTCCATTAATTTGAATGCCATAGCCAACAAGGAAGCTCTGTCTTTGTCCAGACACTCCATTGCTTTTGGCAGCTTTTCCAATATATTGGCAGTCTTATGCACCGAGTAACGCTGCTGATCAGTTCCAGGCCAGAAGGCTTGGCTATACAAGCTTTCCAACCCAGCGTACCATCACCGACAGCCCATTTGGGTTATAAGATAAGAGCATAAATTTTCACCTTAGCAAGTTTTCTGTAATTTAATCTTTTATTTCGTTATTTATCGATTAGAACAAAATAATTTAATTTACAGCATACTTTGCGCATACATACAAAATATAATGAACTTTTCTTTTCCTTCAATCCGGAATAGTGGATAATTGGAGCCTTTCTTTCCTGTCACATCAACAAGGAGCTATTTCATGACAGATCAGTACAAACAAAATGAAGGCGATCAAAACGAAAAAAGCAAAATTGAGTGGGCTAAACCTGCTTCACTATTTAATATACTGAGCGAGAAATTTGCTCCCATCGCTAAAATTCAGCATATACAATTGCCAGCATGGTCGCTTTTGGTTTTTCTAGGGATACTATTATTAGTTTTCGCATGGAAACAAATCTCAGTTAATCAAGCTGAATCCCGTTTGGAAAAAGAGCGTGCCGAAATGACTCAGAGCCTTGAGACTGAGCGTTCAATATTGATTAGAAAAGCACGCGAGTATGCTGACAGTCAATATAACAAGGAAGAAACCCGTTTTGGTCAAGTTTTATCATGGGCAGTGCGCGGTGAATTGATTCGCAACAATCTTGATCAGGTCAGTCAATATTTGAATGAACTGGTTAAACTAAAAGATACGGAGCGCGTTGTTTTAATCAGTGATGAAGGTAAATTACTGGTATCGACAGATAAAAAGCTGGAAGAAGCAGAAGGGAAAGATCTCTATCCGGCCGATGTACTTCAACAACGTAAAATTACTGTCATGTCGGATGTTAATGGTAAGAAATTGCTGATTGTTCCAGTTATGGGATTGAATGCCCGCTTAGCTACAGTAGTTATTAGCTATAAGCACGCTCCATTATCTGGCAGCTAATACGTTTACTTCAAATTTTAAGAATCTAACCCCAGTAATTGATTTACTGGGGTTTTTTTAGTTTATGCGTTCTATCTGCGCACCCAGCTGCGATAATTTTTCCTCGATTCGCTCATAACCTCGATCAAGGTGATAAATACGGTCAATGACCGTTTCACCTTGTGCAATCAATCCTGCGATAACCAGACTGGCTGATGCCCGCAAATCAGTCGCCATGACACCCGCTCCATCAAGCCGAGGGATACCGTGCACGATAGCAGTATTGCCTTCTACCGTGATATCCGCATTCATGCGTTTCAATTCTTGAACATGCATGAAGCGGTTTTCAAAAATTGTCTCAGTAATGATGGCAGTCCCGTCAGCCACACTGTTGAGCACCATGAACTGAGCCTGCATATCCGTTGGAAAAGCAGGGTAGGGTGCTGTGCGCAAATTCACAGATTTGGGCGGCTTGTTCATGTTGAGATGAATCCAGTTTTCTCCTGAATTGATGATGGCCCCCGCTTCGAGCAATTTATCGATAACTGCGTCCAGTGTATCTGCCCGCGCACCTTTAAGATGGATTTCTCCGCTACTGGCAGTTACTGCGGTCAGGAAGGTGCCTGTTTCAATACGATCAGGCATGACATCATGCGTGCAACCATGCAATGCCTTGACCCCTTGAATGGTGATGATATCTGTTCCTGCCCCTTCAATTTTTGCACCCATTTTAATCAGACACTGCGCCAGATCGACGATCTCAGGCTCACGCGCAGCGTTTTCCAGTATCGTCACACCAGAAGCGAGGCTGGCTGCCATCATAAGATTCTCGGTTCCGGTTACAGTCACGATATCCATGACAATACGTGTTCCAGTCAACTTTTTTGCTTTGGCATGGATATAACCATGCTCGATCATGATTTCTGCACCCATGGCTTGCAAACCTTTAATATGCTGGTCTACAGGACGCAGACCGATGGCACAGCCTCCAGGCAAGGAAATCATCGCTTCCCCCTTATGGGCAAGTAATGGTCCAAGTACAAGAATGGCAGCGCGCATGGTTTTAACCATTTCATAAGGAGCGGTTGGATTGGTAAGATGGACAGCTGATAATTCTGTTTCTGACTGGTCATTTGCTAAGATGGATACGCCCATTTGTTTTAACAAACTCAACATGGTCGAAACATCTTTGAGATCGGGGACATTTCTGAGCTTTAGCGTGTCATTTGTCAGCAATGAAGCGCATAGAGTAGGTAATGCTGCATTTTTTGCGCCAGAAATGTTAATTTCACCACAAAGTGGCTTACCACCGTGAATAACGAGTTTTTGCATGAATTTGTTTGAGTAATCAGAATTGCTGTAATAAAGAATGATTCATTGAAATATGATCAAGCATCTCAGTGAAAATTATTAACTGAAGTTATATTATCTTAATATTTGAGGAGATAGAATGAATAAACAAATTATCCAGACGACTGACGCACCGCAGGCTATTGGTACTTATTCTCAGGCAATACGCGTGAGTGGAGGAGAGACGGTCTATCTTTCCGGGCAAATTGGACTGGATCCATCGACTATGCAAATGGTAGAAGGCGTCGAATCACAAATTGTACGTGTCATACTCAATATGAAAGCAGTTGCAGTAGCAAGCGGTGGTGGCCTGAGTGATGTCGTTAAACTAAACGTTTATTTAACAGACCTTGCCAATTTTGCCAAGGTTAACGAAATCATGGCCAATCATTTTAGTCAGCCCTATCCAGCACGGGCAGCGATTGGTGTGGCAGCCCTTCCACGAGGTGCACTGGTGGAAATGGATGCGGTGATGGTGTTACCTAAGTAATAAGGCGATAGTGCAACCATCCAGGCAGACAGGGAATAACAAAGAACAATCAAGCAACTCACTTGAATACGCCCGAAAGTAATCTCTTTTCTTGTATCAATCAGCAACTGCAGCAAAAGCTTCTCAAGCTGGGTATTCGTGATGAATTAGATCTGATTCTGCATTTACCTCTTCGCTATGAAGATGAGACAAGGCTTTATCCCATCAAGGATATCCCTGATGGGAAGACTGTTCAGGTCGAAGGGGTGATTATTCATTGTGAGATCATCACGCGTCCACGACGGCAACTGGTATGCCAGATAAAGGATTCCACTGGAATCCTTTATATCCGCTTCCTTAATTTTTATCCTAGTCAGGTGAAAGCCTATTCGGTAGGAACTCGGGTAAGGGTGTTTGGCGAGGTACGCAGCGGTTTCTTTGGGTCAGAAATGATTCATCCCAAGTGTCGGATTGTTCATGAGCAAGCACTTCTGGCTGACACATTGACACCTGTCTATCCAACAACAGCCGGGGTTACGCAAACAACCCTCGTCAAACTGATTCAGCAAGCGCTGAAGAATAATCATGGCGCCGAATGCCTGGCAGAAACACTTCCGGAAACAGTACTGGCACAATATCGGCTGTCAGGATTTAAAGAGAGTGTCTGGTTGCTGCATCAGCCTGCTCCCGATGCCGCCATGACTTTACTGCAATCTCGCACTCATCCAGCCTGGCGTCGAATCAAGTTCGATGAGTTATTAGCGCAGCAATTATCCATGCGCATGCATTATCGTCAGCGACGAAGTTACCAGGCACCTGCTTTGCAGGAGAAAAATCATTTGACGCAAACCTTACTCGCATCGCTTGCTTTCAGCCTGACTGATGCGCAGAAAAAAGTGCTTGCGGAGATCAAGCACGATCTTGCGACTGCAAATCCGATGCAACGCCTATTACAAGGCGATGTGGGCAGTGGTAAAACGATCGTAGCTGCCTTGGCGGCGTTGCAGGTAATCGAAAACGGCTATCAAGTCGCCATTATGGCGCCAACCGAGATTCTTGCTGAGCAGCATTATCAAAAATTTCTGTCCTGGCTTACTTCACTCGGTATTACCGTCTCATGGCTATCCGGCAGCCAGAAAAAGAAGCAGCGTGAGCACGAACTGGCGGAAATTGCTTCGGGTAATGCCATGCTGGTTGTGGGCACGCACGCCTTGTTTCAGGAGCAAGTCCAGTTTCTCCGATTGGGGTTAGTAATTGTCGATGAGCAGCACCGCTTCGGCGTTCATCAGCGATTATCTTTGCGGCTCAAAGGAAATCAGGCAAACTGGCTTCCCCATCAATTGATGATGAGTGCAACTCCCATTCCGCGTACGCTTTCGATGAGTTATTACGCTGATCTGGATGTATCAGTCATCGATCAATTACCACCGGGCAGATCCCCCGTCATCACTAAGCTGATCGATGAAAGCCGGCGTAATGAAGTGATTGCACGCGTTCGAGAAGCGTGCCATGCGGGAAAGCAGGCTTATTGGGTCTGTCCGTTGATCGAAGAATCTGAAGTATTGCAGCTTAAAACGGCCGTTGAAACCTATGAAGTACTCAGCCAGACTTTTCCTGATTTAAAGATTAGTCTGGTACACGGGCGACTGAATGCCCAGGATAAATCAGCCATCATGACTGCATTCAACCAGGGAGAGCTTCAGCTACTGGTTGCGACTACCGTGATAGAAGTCGGGGTGGATGTGCCGAATGCTTCGCTGATGGTGATTGAGCACGCAGAGCGCATGGGATTGTCACAGCTCCATCAGCTGCGTGGCCGGATTGGCCGTGGCAGTGAGGCAGGGATATGTGTGCTGTTGTATCAGAAACCATTGTCTCAAATTGCGCGTGAACGGTTGCGCATCATTTTTGAGCATACCGATGGCTTTGAGATTGCCAGGCAAGATCTCAAACTGCGGGGTCCAGGAGAATTTCTCGGCACCCGCCAGAGCGGCATTCCGATGCTGCGTTTTGCCGACCTCCAGAAGGATATGGAGTTACTGGAAGCGGCGCGGGCTGCTGCTGAACATCTGTTGCGTCATCATTCTGAAGCTGCGCAACGCCATCTTCAGCGCTGGCTGGGGGAGAAAAAGGAGTATCTGCGGGTATGAACTTTAAGAGGACCTGAATAATAGCGGCGAACATAATTTGCTCTAGCTGTGCGAACGGATTATGTTTATCAGAACCCATAATTTTACAGATGATGAGATATCCAATCGTTTTTTTTTACCCTAAATTCTTCCAGCTTAATGAATTACTCCAGTATCTCAATACGTTGACGGATTGTTCCCTTCTCACCCAGACGGATAATTTTGTTGACTAATGAGCCGGTAAAGCCGGGATGAGAAATCACGTTGGAAAACAAGGCAATCCCTGTATCCTTCCCCGCAATTTCCTGCCGACGCTGTTCCGTGGATAAAGGCGACAATGTCTTGGCAAATAACCAGGCGGCATCCCGTGCTTTTTCCATGCTGAAATTGATAATGGTTGTTTCCACGCTACCAAGATAACGGTTCAACAATCCCAGCAATGACCATATCTCAGCCAGTTCGTTCTGAACGCCGCCCACCAGGCTGGCCAGTATCTGATTGATTTTGTCAAAATCGTCTTTCAGGTCGGGTAATTCTTCGGGCGGCACCGTTTCTGCAACGGCTATGCCCAGATCAAGGTTGATATGAGCGTTCATGCCCATTAATAGATGCTGCAAGACGATGGGCCACCAATGTTTGGTTTCATCAAAGGCGCGTGCCCAGGACTGGGTTGGCGTCTGTCCTGCCTGATATTGATAACAGGCGTGAAGATAGCGGTTGGCGAAAATCACAACCAGACGCGCCATGCGCGGCCCATCATCAAAAAAACCTTGCTCGATTCCTTTTTTAGTCTGGAAAATGACTTTGCGATAGAGCGCCGCAAAATAACCCATGCGGGAATTATTTTGTTTTGACCATTCAATAATCGCGATTAATTGATGAGCGACATCATCGATCGTTTCTGCGGGTGTTGCAATTGAAGCCGGAAAACGTGTGTCAGACATATCGCCTCTCTTTAACCTTCATCAGGTATTGGCTTTAAAAATTGACAAGTTGGTTACCTGTAGGTAGCCTTGCTGACTTCATAACGGAATTTACCCGATTCTCCTGCCGAAGTCTGTTTAACCTGCCTGTCCTATTTTATGGATAAGCGAAGGATTCAGTCTATATATGCAAAAAGCACAACGTATTGCGCCAGGATTGACTACGCAGTTATGACACGATACCTTTGAATCGTTATCAGCTTGCAACTCAGGGAGAAAAGTTAGATCATTTCGGTTTCAAAACGCCATGCGCGATCCAGATGGCAATGAATATCCAAACTGAGGCGTCTATCTTAGAGTGGTCAAGAACGAGCGCCCTGGTAGTTACCAACATCTATGCCCACGCATGGCGCTATCGGCGAAGCCATGCATGACGGTAATCTTGACTTTTGAGAACGGGGATGGCAAGTCAGAATACACGGCATGGGTCTGGCATGGAACGATTGCTGATTGTGAGCAGTACGAAAAAATGGGTTTTTATGAAGGCTGGGCGCAATACCTGATCAGCGGACGGTTCTCCTGGCGCAGCTGTAATTTCGTTAGGCAGGTTGGAGGAACTCACCTGCCGAACCAGGTATTATTTGATGAATCTTAAATTTAAGGAGCTACCATGCCAAACACTGTCATCCAACCTTATCTATTTTTCGGTGGGCGCTGCGAAGAGGCGCTCGATTTCTACGGTACAGCGCTCGGTGCACAGGTGGAGATACTTTTGCGCCACAAAGACAGCCCTGAATCTCCCCCGCCCGGCATGCTTCAACCAGACTTTGAAAACAAAATCATGCATACTACTTTCCGTATCGGTGAGAGTACACTGATGGCTTCCGACGGATGCCGGGAAGGTTCGAATTTTAGTGGCTTTTCCCTGTCGCTTACCGTGCCCACGGAAGCCGAAGCTGACCGTATTTTTACTGTACTTGCCGATGATGGTGAAGTGCAGATGCCGTTGACCAAAACGTTCTGGTCACCGCGTTTCGGCATGCTCACCGACCGCTTTGGCATCAGCTGGATGATTAACGTTGCTGCTGAGTCGTCTTAATCAGGTATGTGAACTAGGACATAACTCAGTTTTTTACACTTTCCAAGAGGCAGAAATAGGAAATGGCATGTTGTTGCAATTAAGGCATTCTCGTCTGATGGGGGTAGTTGCTTCAGTTGTGAATCTTAAGCAGGTTGATATAGTCAGTATGGCTTTTGCTCGATCCGGAAAAGCGTCATTAATGGCTTGTTTATCAAGGATGAAACGCTATCACTGTTGGCTTCGTATGGTGTGGTTACTTCCGAGCTTATTGATGGTATCCTGCGCCATGGGACCCGATTATTCACGGCCTCGTCTCGATATCGCCGATAATTTTCGTATGACCCGGACGGAAGGACATTCCATCGCCAATCTTCCCTGGTGGGAACTCCTCCATGATGAAGAACTGCAGCGGCTCATCAACCAGGCTTTACAGGAGAATAAAGATCTCAAACAGGCCGTGGCGAGTGTTGAGGAGCTTCAGGCCCGTTTAAATACTGCGCGCATGGATTTTCTTCCCAAAATAGACATACAAGCCAATGCTCCTGCAGCGGGCACACTCGGAGGATTCTCCGTTCCTGGATTTCCGACACCTTACAATTATTACGGACAGACAACCCTAAACTGGGAGTTGGATATCTGGGGCAGGATCCGTCGTTCCAATGAGGCCGCTCGTGCCGATCTACTTGCGCGTGAGGAAAACCGCCGTGCAGTCATTCTGACGTTAGTCAGTGCAGTGGCGCAGGCTTATTTTGATCTTTTGCAATTTGATATGCAGCTGGATATCGCCCGGCGCGCATTGTTTTCGTGGGAAGAATCGGTGGCCATTTCCCGGGCGCAGTTGCAAGAAGGAGTTATTTCCCGCCTCGATCTGGATCAATCCGAAGCAGAGCGTGCGAATGCTGCCGCGCGGGTAGCCGAACTCAAGCGACTCATGATTCAGAAGGAAAATGAACTCAGTGTGTTGCTGGGAAGGAATCCGGCGTCGATCGTGCGCGGCTATCCCCTGACAGAGCAGCTGATACCACCCGAAGTGCCGGCGGGTTTGCCTTCCGAGTTGTTGCAACGGCGTCCCGATATCCTTCAGGCCGAACAAACCTTGGCAGCTGCCACTGCCAGAATCGGCGTGGCCAAAGCGGAACGATTTCCCAAGTTTTCGCTGACAGGTTTTCTGGGAGTGGCCAGCCCGGAGTTATCCAATCTATTACTTTCTGATAGCGAGTTCGGTGTGGGTGGAATTGGGCTGGCCGGGCCACTACTGAACGCACAAAGCCTGGGTTTTGAACAACGGGCTGCGGAAGCGCGAGCGAAGCAGGCGCTGGCACAATACGAACAAACCATTCTTGTGGCGTTCAAGGAAGTGGAAGATGCGCTGGTAGCCATTGGTACCGCCAACGATCAGCGTAAAGCGCAGCAAGAACAGGTCGAGTCGTTACACTCAGCCTTGCGTGTAGCTGACCTTCGTTACGAAGGAGGAATTACTAGTTATGTGGATGTGCTCCTTGCCAAGCGCACGCTATTCGATGCCGAATTCGCGCTCATGGCAACGCACCGTCTTCATTTGGTATCGGTCGTTCAGCTTTATAAAGCCTTGGGTGGCGGATGGATGCCGTGATGATAGGGAGTAGCCGAGTTGAGCTTTACCAGAGGCTGATATTTTCGACAGATATTTGATTATCATATAACCTGTCTTTCAAAGATCTTTTCTTTTTCAAGAATAACTAAGAGTTGAATCTATGCATCAAACTATCCAATGGCTAACCGCATTAACCGCTCGAATAGGGCGTGCCATAACAAGCATGATTATCGGGTTGTTCCTGGTTCTGCTTGCTGGTTGCTCAGAGAAGGCTTCTACAAGCGCATCCCCACCTGCTCCTCAAGTGGGGGTCATTACTGTGGCTGCCCGGGAGATTGAAGATGAAGCGGAATTTATCGGGCAGACTGAAGCTTTTCGCCCGGTGGAGATTCGCTCGCAGGTCAGTGGCATCATCAAACAAGTTTATTTTACCGAGGGCCGGAATATAAAAAAAGGAGACCGGCTGTACCTGATTGACCCCGTGCCATTTAAAGCCATTTACCTCAGTAGCAAAGCCAAAGTGGCCGAGGCTCAGGCCCGACTGACTCAAGCTAAACAAGATTTGGCGCGTGTGAAACCGCTGCTTGAGAAACAGGCTGTCAGCAAAAAAAATGTTGATGATGCTCAGGCGGAAGTGCTGGCAGCCAAAGCTGCTCTGGAGGCTGCACAAAATGATCTGATCAAGGCAAAATTCGATCTGGACAATACCATGATCTCTGCGCCGGTGAACGGCCGCATCGGCAGGAGCCATTTCTACGAAGGGCGATTGATCTCTGCCCAGACTACCCTTTTAGCCACGATCGATCAGCTCGATCCCATGTATGTCAATGTGAGCGTTCCTGAAAGCTATCTCCTGCGGCGCCGTCGCGAACTTGCTGAACTTAAAGTCCAGAGGCCCGATCTCTTTCAATTACGCGGGGTGATGACTTTTTCGGATGGGAGCGTGTATCCAGAGGAAGGAGTGCTGGATTTCTCGGATGTTGCCTTGCGGCCTGAAACGGGTACCCTGCAAGGGCGATTCAAATTTCCCAATCCAGAAGGAGCAAAAGAACCTGGACAGTCCTATTTTTACCCTGGCCAATTCGTCAAGATTCGTATCAAGGGCTACATTCGGAGCAACGCTATTCTCATTCCTCAGCGCGCCGTTCAACAGGGAACGAGTGGTTCATTTGTCTATGTGATTGACGAGGAAGAGAAAGCAGAACTCCGGCCGATTCAGGCTAGCGCGTGGCATAGTAACGAATGGTTGATCGAAGCGGGGCTGTATGTAGGAGAGCGGGTAGTAGTAGATGGGTTTCATCGAATTCTGCCAGGAACGCGAGTAAACGCTATTCAATATCAGAGAGAAAAGACTTCCTCCCTTATTCATACTGAAAAACCAATCACGCATAACGTGTCATGAGCTCACATTTTTTCATTGACCGGCCTATTTTTGCATCGGTCTTATCGATCATCATTGTCGTAATGGGTCTGGTTGCGTTGCAGGCGTTACCCATCGCGCAGTTTCCGCAAATTACCCCGCCCATGGTGCAAATCGATGCAGATTATCCCGGTGCCAGTGCAGAAGTGGTCGCAGAAGCCGTAGCGCGCCCAATTGAGGTGCAACTGCCTGGTATCGATAACCTTCTGTATTACGAATCGACCAGTACGAACGATGGGCACATGACAATGAAGCTCACGTTCGAGATCGGAACGGATGTGGACATTGCCCAAGTGCAAACGCAGAACCGACAGCGTCTTGCCGAGCCTCAACTGCCGGATGAAGTCATTCGTCAGGGCATTACGGTAAAAAAGACATCGCCTGATTTGCTGGCGGTCATTGCGTTGAGCTCCACCGATCCTAAGCATGATACTGTTTATCTGTCGAATTATGGGCTGCTGCGAATTCTCGATAACGTTAAACGGCTGCCTGGCGTCGGCGACGCCATTATTTTTGGTGGTCAGAATTATTCCATGCGGTTAATTCTCGATCCTATTCGTATGGCGCAGCTTAATCTCACACCGACTGAAATTGCGGCTGTCGTTCGAGAGCAAAATCGGGATTTCCCGGCTGGCAGGATAGGCCGTGAACCTACGCCACAAGGGACAGAACTTACTATCCCGGTTATTACGCGCGGCCGGATGAGCGAGGTCAAGGAATTTGAAGACATGATTATTCGCGCTTATCCGGATGGCTCCATGGTGCGAATGCGCGATGTCGCGCGGGTGGAGCTGGGGGCGCAATCCTATGATCTTGCAGGACGGTGGAATGGAAAACCCAATACGTTTATTTTGACTTTTCTTTCCCCGGGCGCTAATGCGCTCGATACCGTTCAGCGAGTCCGCCAGGAAATGGACAAGCTAACTAAAAGTTTTCCGGCAGGCGTGTCCTACGACATCCCCTACGACACTACTGCATTCGTTGATGTTTCCATCAAAGAGGTCGTGAAGACCCTCAGTGAGGCGTTGCTCTTAGTCATCCTGGTCGTCTTTCTTTTTTTGCAGAGTTGGCGTGCGACGCTCATTCCGGCTCTTGCCGTTCCTGTTTCGCTGATTGGAACGCTCGCGGGTATGGAAGCGCTGGGGTTTTCTATTAATACGCTTACTCTGTTCGGTATGGTCCTGGCCATTGGTATCGTGGTGGACGATGCGATTGTGGTAGTCGAGAATGTTGAGCGGCATATGGCCAAGAGTGGGCTATCGCCAAAGGATGCAGCAAAAAAAGCGATGGGGGAGGTGACCGGTCCGGTGATTGCGATCGTTCTGGTGCTGACTGCTGTGTTTGTACCCGCCGCCTTTTTGGGAGGAATTACCGGTGAATTGTATAAACAATTTGCGATTACCATTGCGTTGTCCGTTGCGATTTCCGGGCTCGTGGCGCTAACCCTCAGTCCTGCTCTGTGCGCCTTGGTTCTCAAGCCGAGCCATGGTTCCCCCAATCGGTTCTGGGAAATATTTAATCGGTCATTTGATTGGATGCAAACACGCTATGTCGGGGCTGTCAGCATCATCCTTAAGCGGTCGGTGATGTCGATAGCCATCTTTTTGGTATTGATATTCATTATCCTTGGCCTATTCAGAACCATTCCAGGCAGTTTTCTTCCGGAAGAAGACCAAGGTTATTTTATTACCATCGTCCAGTTGCCAGACGGTGCTTCTTTGACGCGAACCACTGAAGTACTGAGTAAGATAGAAGGCTACTTCCAATCGATTCCGGCAGTGCATTCAACGGATACGCTGGCTGGTCAGAATTTTGTGTTCGGAACCCGTGGAACCAATCAGGCAACGATGTTCATCCCATTAAATCATTGGGATACCCGCAAAAATGCGCATGAGCAGGTCCCCAGTCTGATTGCGGCCGCTTTTCAGGAGTTTGCCAAAATCCCTGAGGCCTTGATCCTGGCCTTTAATGCGCCCTCGATCAGTGGGCTGGGTTCTACTGGAGGTTTCTCGGTTCAATTGCAAGATCCGAGTGGGGGTGATTTTTCCGAATTTGCTGCGGTCGCTCAGGAATTTGTGACTAAAGCCATGGAACATCCTGCGATCGCCGTTGCCAGCACCAATTTTCGTGTAAGCGCCCCCAGGCTTTACGCTCAGGTAGACCGGGAACGGGCCAAAGCATTGGGCGTACCTATTTCTGAAGTTTTCGATACTATGCAGGCTTATTTTGGAAATCTGTATATCAATGATTTTGTGAAATTTGGCCGCATCTACCGGGTGCAAACGGAAGCATTGCCCGAATACCGGTCTAACCCGGATGACATTAGTAAAATCTATGTACGCGCCCAGGATGGCACGACAAGCACCATGATCCCGCTGAGTTCCGTTGTAACCACTGAGTTTAACAGCGGGTCAGACCCGGTGACCCATTTCAACGGATTCAATTCAGCGCTCGTGCTGGGGGGCGCGGCACCCGGTTATAGTTCAGGGCAAGCGCTTGATGCACTGGAGCAGGTAGCGAATGAAATTCTGACTCCAAAGGGCTACACGCTTGATTGGAGCGGGATATCCTTCCAGGAGCGCAAAGCTGGGGGGCAATCTGTGCTGGTATTTTCTTTTGCGCTACTCATGGTTTTTTTGGTGTTGGCTGCTTTATACGAAAGCTGGTCTATTCCATTTGCGGTTATTCTTGCGATACCTTTTGGGATTTTTGGAGCGCTGCTGGCTATCTGGACGCGAGAACTGAGCAATGATATTTATTTTCAAATCGGCTTAGTCACCCTGATCGGACTGGCTGCTAAAAATGCAATCCTGATCGTCGAGTTTGCCAATCAACGCTATGCCGAAGGTGTATCCCTAGTCGACGCAGCGCTTGAGGCGGCACGCCTCCGTTTCCGGCCTATCATCATGACCTCCATGGCCTTCATTCTCGGTGTGTTTCCGCTGGTGATCGCATCGGGAGCGGGCGCAGCGAGCCGGAATTCCATCGGAACGGGCGTATTCGGCGGTATGTTGGCCGCCACATTTCTAGCGATCTTTTTTGTGCCGCTATTTTTCGTATTGATTGGAAAAATCAAGCGACGAGCTGAACATCCCGTGTCTGAAGCAGTATCTGAAACCAAACAAATTGAGGCCGATGATTCCTTTTCTGCAAAAGAAAAATCAGAGTAGTTATTTTTCAAAAAGTGATTGTGACCACCTTCTTCCAGACTGATCCTCCTACGCTGATTGCTGAGCGCGGTGATCAGGTATCGCTGATGTATCTGCAGCCGAGTGCCAGCGGCTCGAAGTATCAGGGCCGTAACGAGTCCCTATGGGAGCATAAGGGGGGCGCTCATCATTTCAGGAGCATATGCACAAAACAGATAGAAAAAACTTCGCAGTCAGAGTATTACTTCTGTTCTGAGTAGTCGTTGGTTGGATTCATGAATAAATATCACAAATAATCTTGGAGCGAACAGGTAAAGTTAATCGAGGACTGTCGAAGTCGATCTACTCTCGTTTTGCTCAATCATACTGAAAGGTATAGTACAGATCGATTGCATTATCGTCACCTGCGCGGGTCACTAGAGTAATATTTCGTGTCAGGCTGTAGGTGAGTTTGGTGATACCCGCGGCTGCGGTGGTGAGTCCTCGTTCATAACTAAGATAGGCACGCGAGCTAAGACGCTTACCGACGACGCCGATCTGGCTGCTTAATGCGCTGTCGGTTGTACTCCCGGTCGCCTGCTGTTGTCTAATCGAAAACTCATCGACACCCAGCGCTTGACCGATCTGATCAATCACACCCCCGCCGGATTGCCCACCTAGAATAGAGCTAGCAGCAGCGATCAGCAATGAAGTATCCACGCCGCTGGCATCAGGCGCACGTCCCAATACGATCCAGGATAGCTTTTCAGAATCGGGGACGTTGGGGGTGGATACCAGCTTAATAATCGGATGGCGTACCGTACCCGTGACTTGAACACCGGCTTCCACAGCCAGATCCTTGCGGGCTGACAGTGCGTTGAGCCCGGGGCTATCAGAGCTGGCGATGCTGCCTGCGCCCAAGCGTCGATCATAATAGGCGCTAGCATCTGCGTTCACGGGTAAATCCTTGCGGACTGCCAGTACGTTCAGTGCTGGATCGTCGAGGGGGCCATCAAAGCTGACGATACCGCGTTGCACCGTTAAGCGTTGGCCATAAGCATTAAAGAGCGTATCACGAGCAGCAATCGTTCCGATTGCATGCAGTGCTCGTCCAGGTTTGCTGCTTAAATGCAATTGCCCGGCTAATCGGCCTTCTAACCCAGACGCGCGCAAGTAGAAATGTTCCCCTAAATCCAATGTAGCGCCCAGATTTACCAGAAGCTTCTGAGAATTGGCAGGGGGAGCAGACTGCCCAATGATGATCACATCATCGGATAATTGCGGCTGTCCAGCTTCAGGCTGGAGTAAAAAACCGGCATCGGTTGTCAATTTGCCATCGATCGTGAGTTGTTGCTTGTTTAAGCTCACCTGGCCATTTCCAGAAGCCACGATCCACCGATCAGGCTGTTGCGCTAAGGGGAGGTGATCTAGGTCGATCGTTAAATGACTGCGTTGGTCTTGATAATCGATGGCCCCCATTACCGTAAGTTTTCCTGACTCTTTGGGCAATTTTATTTTGGATAAGAGGGGATCGCCGGGTGGAGATTGATGGGGTGCAACGAAAGTAAGGGTGCTGATTTGCAATGAGGTTTGATTGAAATGGGCTTTGAGGCTTCCTTGTTGTAGATGCATACCTTGATCCAGTAGGGCAATCGCCAGTTCTTCTCCAAGGATAGTGCCGTCTAGGCGAGGGTGATTAAACGTGCCGGCTACATTGGCTTGGATGGAAAATCGACCATTACTTTTCAGGTTACTGTTTACTATTGGCCCAATCCAGGATAAATCTGCAACATTGACGTTTATTTTGCCACTCAGCGGCAGGTCATGAGCTATTTGCCAGACGCCATCTTTATAGACTAAAGGGATAATTCCGTTTGCCACTGTTTCCCCAATTCGTTCACCATGAATTATCAAATCTGCTGACAAGCTACCATCCTGGGCACGCGCATCGAATTGAAATTGCTGCAAGCCCAGTTGAAGGGGAGAGTCTTCGAGCAAGAATGCCCAGTCGCCCCTTTCGCGAGCGATGCGTAGATGACCCCTCAACTGCTTGCTGGCGGTGATATCCCATTCACCTCCCATTTGCAGTGCTTGAACGCTTTGAGGCAGTGCATTTTCCGATTTCAGGGTAATACCCGCTAATGTTCCACGGGTTGACCATTGCTGTGGGGTCCAATGGGTGTCGAGTATGTTGATTTCACCTTCAGCAACAGAAATTCTGGTTGGCCCCAAGGCAATCCGCTTTTGACTGATGCTGAGTGTGGGCTGGTTTAAGAAGTGAAAGGGCAGCAAGCCAGTCGCCGATAATTTTTCCAGTTCGCCATTCCATTGAAAATGCTGTGGGTTTTCTGTAGGAAGAGCGAGTTTTCCTGTAGTCTGAAATGCAAGATGTGAATCCTTTGGTAAACCCGTTTCTATGCTTAGCGTATGCCGGGCCTTATTGCCGGACAATGTGATCGCTAAGCTTTTCAGATAATCTTCGGTATCCAAACGATAGTTTGCAGCTTTGATATCGAGTGCCACGGCTGTTTCGTGCAGATTTCCTGTGATGGTAAAATTCGATAGGTGGTGGTTGCTAATCATCAAGCGCTTCGCGCTGCTTTCAATGAGTAGCCGGGGAGAATCTAAGGTATCGGCCAGAGTTACCTGTGCATTGAGATCGCCTTCCAGCCCTAACCCCAACTGTGCTAGTGCGGGTGCGGCAATATTCAGTAATAACCGATCCCCTTTGTTACCAAAAGCACCTTGAGTGCTGAGTTGATTGCTGCCAATTTGTAAGCTGACTTCGCTTTTGATTCGCTTGGTATCATCAAACGCTAGCTGACCTTTACCTATGACTGGCTGCTGGGCGAACTGGCTTTTCGTCACGGTGAAACTCGCGACGCCACTGATTTGTGGGGCAAGTTTTCCCGAAAATTTGAGTGTTGCGTTCAAATTTGAGGGCGGCGCCTGCATGAACGAAGCCAAATTAAACTGACCGAGCATACCTTCAAAATGAAAAGATTGAGATTCTTTCAGATTCAGTTGACCTCGCCCAGTCAGCGTAGAAGTATCATGGCGCAGCGTCAATTTTTCCAGACTGACGGCAGCTTCTGTGCGAGTTAGACTCGCTTCAAGGGATAGTGCCTTATCGCGGAGAGAGATCATCCCTTGCTGCGTTGCGGTATCACCCGCGAGTTTGAGAGAGCCATTGATTTTTGCAGCTTTCAGTCGTGTATCCAGTGCGGCGGGATTGAGCTGATTGACTTTGAGATCCGCAGATCCTGTCGCTTGAGCTATTTGCCAGGCGAAATGACCAGTAATACTGGCATTATCGGCTAATTTCAGCAGTATACCGTCAAGCTGGATTTCCTCCATCGAAATGGAAGACTGCGCGCGTACTTCCATCACAGGCAGGCCATCCTGATCAAGTGGTAGTGGAAGACTATTTTTGATGATCATGCTTCCCTGCAGCTTTCCGGCAGTATTCTCAAGCAAATGGGCATCAATGGACAGATTGGCTTTGGGCATATCAACCCAAAAGGCTTGAGGATTCAGTTTGTCTAGCGATAGCTGAAGGTTGGCAAGCGGCATGGTTGCAAACGGGCGCACTACAAATTCTCCCTTACCTTGAGCACCTGCGCTCATTCCGGTGATGGTTCCATTGATTTCTTCCAGGTTGCCGATCAGATTGATTGAGACAGAGGCTTCAGGTATAGCGCTATTGGCAGTGTGTTGCTGATTATCGAGCGTAATCTGGGCATTCAGATTAAAAGGTCGATCTGGGCTCAGCTGAACTGACCCAGTCAGTTTTCCAAGTTCCAGATCAAGCGAAATTTTCTGCAGGAGATGGCGGTGAGCATCACTTTCGACGCTTGCTGCTATATTTGTGACCGTCAAGTCCGGCGTCTCTTTTCCGATGGTCAATATCTGCAAAACGCCAATTTCCAGCTTCTGGATGGCTATTGAGAGAGGCAGCCGCAAACTTTCCGGCAAAACCGATGGTTCTGTGGAGGGCGAAGACTGCAACTCAATCGCGTTGACTGCCAGCATATCGATCGATAATTGCTTGGAGAATAATAACTGAGGTTGCCAATGTAGTTCGATGTCGTCAATGGTGGAGCGCAAATCGTCACTGGTATAGCTAATCTTTTTTATGCTCAAAGCACGTAATGTGCCATTAACGTCCTCAAATATAATACGCTCACCACTGAGATGGGACACCGTAGACAGCAGGAATCTTAGGCCAGTGGTGCTGGTGGTTACCCAAATGCTGCTTGCTGCCAGAGTAAGCGTCAACGAGAGAAAAAAAATGAATAACCAGGATCTTTTGCTATTTTTCCTTGGTTTCGGATTGGCATCATTATTCTGCATTTTTTCAATTAACTAGAAAGCTACCGCAATCGAGAAATGTACCCGCAGCGTGCCGGTGTCATGTCGTCTGGCTAAATCGAGCGCTAGCGGGCCAGCGGGACTGCGCCAGCGGATACCGCTACCATAGCCGAGTGATGGTTTGAAAGACCGCCAAGAGTCTGCCGCATCACCCACATCCGCGAACAAGGCGGTGCCCCAATTCTCAGTAAACCAGCGCACATATTCGAGTGTCCCCGTGCCCAGTGTGCGTCCACCCACAATGGCATCCCCTTCACGTACCCCCAGGCTTAGAAAATCATATCCCCGTACTGATTGAATGCCGCCCGCACGAAATAAATATTCCTGAGGAATGCCGTCACGTGATGAAGCCAGGGTATAACCCACTTCAGCACGTAGAAACAGCACGTCACGCGCTCCAATTGGCCACCAGTGCTGATGTCGTGCGTACGTGCGCACAAAATCCCGTTTTGAAAGCAGATATTGGCTGCCACCGCCAATGCGCATTTCTGTAATATGGCCACGTCTGGCATGTAGAGGGTTATCTACATTATGATAACGCCACCATGTGTCAAGTGCTAATGCATGGGCTGTGGTATCGGGCGCGCCTACCGGCTGCCTTTCTTCCCTTTGCCAAGCGATACCGAGCTGTGTTCGCATTTTTTCCATAGTCCGGTCTCGGGTGAGGCTGACTTTTTGATTGAATGTTCTTAGATCCTCGATGTCGGTCCGCTCGACTCGCGCTCCCAGGCTATAGAGATAATTATTTTCGTCTGGGACCGTATCGATTTTTGCCGAGAAGATCTGCCGCTTTTGTTCATAACGGAGTAGGCTGCTCATATTCAATGCTCGATTCAGGAAATTGTAATTACGATAATTGATTTCTCCTCGAGCGCCAGTGTTGGTGCTATACCCAGCGCCTATAGCGATCCGCCGGGAATGCGCTTCGGTCAGTATGACTTCTACCGGAATAGCCTGGTGATACGCAATATCGGGACGGATACTGACTGAGGCAGAGCTAAGGTGAGGGATATTCTGTAACGCGGCCTGGAAAGCGAGCAGTTTATCCCGGTGATAAGGATCACCCTTTTGGAAAGAAGCATAGTTGCTTATCAGGCTTTGATCGTATCGTTCCAGCCCAGTAATCTGTAAGTCACCGAAGTAGAATACTGGTCCGGAATCGATCACTATGCGCAATTTTGCACTTGCTGCCGCAGGATCAACTTCAGCCTGACTGCTGACAATTTGGGCAGCCGCATATTCACGTTCGGCTACGCTGGATAACAAGGCTGCTTTGGCTTCTTCCCAGGCAGAACTACGAAAAAATTTGCGTGGTGTTAATAGCCAGCTAGCGCGTAACTGCTCGATTCGCTGGTGATGCTCAGGTGCCTCTACTGCCAAATCCCCCTGAAATTCAATCGTTACTTCAGTCACTCTAGTGCGCGGCCCAGGAACCACTTTCAGGGTGGGTTTTTCTCCAGTTAAATGATCTTCTAGTGTAACAGTAGAAGTGAAATAGCCTTCAGTTGCTAGTAATTCTTTGATCTCCTGCCTTATCTTGCGAACAAAAGCTGCCTGCGCAATGTCATGGGCAAAGGGTTCCTCAGGAAGGGAGATGTGTTTTTTTATGAGCTTCTTGACGGACTTCGGCGCAGAGAGTTCGACTACGGCAGCCGATTCTGATTCGCTGTTTGAGTTTTGATTGGCTTGGGCTGCGATAACGACAGGACTAAGCGCGCATAAGCATAAGACAGCAAACAGCGTAATAAATAGCCAACATACACCATAAAAGGAGATCGGGAAGCTAACAGGAGATTGGGTCGGATAATCGATCGCCATTTATAAAGGGTGGCAATTCAATATCGATCGAATTTAATCTCCAATTGTTCATGTCAATCCAGATAACTTAATGTTTCAGTTTGTTAAATCGTTTCAGACACGTTCGATATATTCGCCATTATCAGTGTTGACTTTAATCTTTTCGCCTTGAGTTACAAAAGAGGGTACCATGACGACCAATCCGGTTTCCAGAGTTGCAGGTTTATAGGAACTGGTAGCCGTTGCACCTTTGAGATTGGGCTCGGTATCCACGATGGTGAGTATGACACTCGGGGGAAGTTGCACACCAATCGGGCGATCATGATGGAAGTTAACCAGCACATCGGTATTGGGAAGCAGATACTCGCTTTGTCCTTCAAGGAAATCTTGCGACAAACTCATTTGTTCGTAGGTTTGCTTGTCCATGAAAATGTAGTCGTTCCCTTCCTGATAAAGAAAGGTCATTTCCCGTGGTTCGATAATGGCACATTCGACTTTATCTTCAGTGCGAATGCGCTGATTGGTTTTAGTACCGGCCTCGATATCCTTCATTTCAACCTGCATAAAGGCACCGCCACGACCGCCGACATGAACATGGTAACATTTCAGTACACGCCAGATCCGTTTGTCCCATTCGATCAAATGGCCAACACGAATTTCAGTTGCAAGAACTTTTGCCATTGCTTTTTTCTTATAAAAATGACCATTCTACATCAAAAAGCTTGTAATCCCACACCCGCTTCTTTTCTTGAGAAGTGCCGGCAGTGTACTCGCCTGGCTGAATTTCTGGATACGGTCAGAATCCAATATCCAGACTACCATGCCAAACCGGTACCGGCATTCGGTGATTTATCCCCTAAGCTGCTGATCATTGGTCTCGCCCCAGGTATGCATGGTGCAAACCGTACGGGCAGGCCTTTTACTGGTGATTTTGCCGGTATCCTGCTTTACCAAACGCTTTATAAGTTGGGCTTGGCCAGTCATTGCGAGTCGATTTCAGTGGATGATGATTTACGTTTGCTCAACTGCCGTATTACCAATGCTGTCAAATGCTTGCCACCTGCAAACAAGCCGCAACCCAGCGAGGTACGGCAATGTAATGCCTATTTGTCGGCTGAAATAGCCGAGTTTGCAGCGCATGGCGGACAGGGCATCCTGGCTTTGGGTAATGTGGCTCATCAGGCGGGATTGATGGCGCAAGGATATAAAATAAAAGACTTTCCTTTCAGTCATGGGGCTGTACACAGTCTGCCCAATGGATTGAGACTCTATGACAGCTATCACTGTAGTCGTTACAATACACAAACCAAACGCTTGACAGCGGAAATGTTCGAGCAAGTCATTGCCAGAGTGTGTGCAGATCTGGCATTACCAACCTGATCAATTTATTTTGGAGAAACTGAGATGCCCTATGTCAATATCCGTATTGCCGGCACATGGAGCCGAGAACAGAAAAAGCAGATTGCCGAGGAAATTACCGATACTCTGGAGCGTGTAGGCAATAAACCCAAGTCTTATACCTATATTTCTTTTGATGAAATGCCCCATGAAAACTGGGCGATTGGCGGAACTTTGCTCGGTGATGATGAATAACAGGAAATAAGCGTTTTGTCAGTAACAGCATTTGACGGCAAGGTCTTCTCATCGACTTTGCCCGCTCTGCCGGGCGTGTACCGTATGCTGAACGCAGCCGGGGAAGTTATTTATGTCGGTAAGGCGATTGATCTTAGGAAACGAGTGTCGTCTTATTTTCAGAAATCCAATCTGAGTCCGCGTATCCAGCTCATGGTTTCGCACATTACGGGAATCGAAACGACCGTGACGCGTTCGGAGTCGGAAGCCTTGCTGCTTGAGAACAATCTGATCAAGAGCCTGGCGCCTCGCTACAATATCTTATTCAGGGATGACAAGTCTTATCCCTATTTAATGCTGAGCCAGCATGCTTATCCCCGATTGGCCTTTTATCGGGGCGCGCTGGATAATCAGCATCAGTATTTCGGTCCTTTTCCCAATGCGGGCGTTGTCAGAGAAAGCGTTCATCTTTTGCAGAAAGTGTTTCGCTTGCGCACCTGCGAAGATAGCGTGTTCAATCACCGTACTCGACCTTGCCTGCTTTATCAGATCAAGCGTTGTAGTGGACCTTGCGTCAACCTTATTTCACCAGAAGATTATTGTGAAGACGTCAAAAGTGCCTCGCTTTTTTTACAAGGCAAGCAAAATGAGGTACTGAAAGATATCGCTGAAAAAATGCAGATCGCATCCGATCTTACGGAATACGAGCAAGCTGCAATTTTCCGCGATCAGATGCAGGCACTGCGAAAAATACAAGAAAAACAGTTTGTGGATAGCGGCAAGGCATTGGATGCGGATGTCATCGCCTGCACTTCCCTGCATGATGGTGCTGAGGAAGTTTGCGTCAATCTGGTCATGATCAGAGGGGGGCGGCATTTGGGCGATAAGAGCTTTTTCCCACAAAATGTGCAGGGCTATGAGCTACCGGATGTCCTGGAAGCGTTCATTACACAGCACTATCTCAATCGACATGTTCCACCATTGATTGTAATCGGTGAAAAAATCCACTTGGATATTCTGCAACCTTTGCTGTCCGAGCAGGCCGGCCGTAAGATAGCGATCGTGCTCAACCCAGTCAGCGAGCGGCGTGTATGGCTAAATATGGCGACTGAGAATGCTCGGTTAGCGCTGAAGCAGAGGCTGCAAAGGCAAGCCAGTCAGGAAGAGCGCTTGCAAGCTTTACAGCTTGCCTTGAATTTGCCGAGCCTGGCCCGTATCGAGTGTTTCGATATCAGTCATACCATGGGTGAAGCAACGGTGGCTTCCTGTGTGGTTTATGACAATTTCTCTCTACGCAATAATGAGTATCGCCGTTACAATATCGCTGACATCATGCCTGGTGATGATTATGGGGCGATGCGGCAGGTGCTTCTACGGCGCTATGCAAAAATGGCTGAGGAGGAGGGCAAGCTACCGGATCTGATTCTGATCGATGGTGGAAAGGGGCAGGTAAGTGTGGCGCAGGAAGTATTGATTGAGCTGGGACTCAATGACATACCCTTTCTTGGCGTAGCTAAAGGGGAGGGACGTAAACCCGGTTTGGAGCAATTGATTTTTCCGTCGACTGAAAAGCCGTTAAAATTACCGGCAGATCATGCTGGTTTACATCTGATTCAGCAGATTCGCGATGAAGCACATCGCTTTGCCATTCAGGGGCATCGCGCCAGACGTAATAAATCACGTACTGTTTCAAGCCTGGAACAGATTTCTGGCATTGGTGCAAAACGGCGCCAGAGCTTGCTGGGGCGATTCGGAGGACTAAAAGGCGTACTGACTGCAAGCGTTGAAGAGTTGCAACAGACAGAGGGCATCAGCCGGGCGCTGGCAGAGAAGATTTACCGTGAACTCCATTGAGCTTGCCCCTAAAATAAACGTAGTGAAATGGCTGCTGCATATTAAATAACAGAACTGATATTTTTATATTTTATGCCAATGAATCTTCCTAATCTGCTGACATGGCTACGGATACTCGCGATCCCCTTATTTGTCGGGATTTTTTATTTGCCGCCGACCTGGTTATCGCCGTTTGGCCAGAATCTGATTGCTACCATCATTTTTAGCGGGGCAGCCATCACTGACTGGCTGGATGGCTATCTAGCCCGTACCCTTAATCAGATGTCAGCCTTTGGCGCTTTTCTTGATCCGGTCGCAGATAAATTAATGGTCGCAGCCGCCTTGATTGTGCTGGTGCATCTGGAAAGGCTGGATGCGCCGATTGCACTGATCATCATTGGCCGGGAAATTACCGTCTCGGCCTTACGTGAATGGATGGCACATATCGGTAAAGCCAAAAGCGTAGCCGTTTCCTTCCTGGGAAAAATAAAAACAGCTTCGCAAATGATTGCGATTCCGCTATTGCTCTATCACGAAAAAATCGGAGATCATTTTGATTCGCAGGTCATCGGTACCTGGCTTATTTACCTGGCTGCAATCTTGACGCTGTGGTCGATGATTTATTACTTGAAAGCGGCTATTCCGCAAGCGCTGAAGCATTCCCCCTAGAAATCGACCATCATTGCCCTATTCAGGCGATGAGCTCGACCCTGCCCGTTTTAAGATGGTAAAACCCGCCCACGATGCGTATTTTTTTGTGATCATGATAATAATCCAGTATGGGCGTTTTGGTTCTCAGCTTTTCGACCGTCATGATGACATTGGCTTTGATCACATTGACCAGGCGGCTGCTGGAAGTATCGGACACCGCTCTGACGGTAGGCGCGATCGCACTCGCCAGTAACTGGATGTGACCAGGAAAGTCCTGGTGATGATCGACCGCATCGATTGCCGCTTTGACTGCGCCACAACTTTCGTGACCGAGCACCATGATCAAAGGGGTTTTCAGCACTGCGACTGAATATTCCAACGTGGCCAGATTATCGTGCGTCAGATAGTTGCCTGCGACACGCGCGACAAAGAGATCGCCGAGTGCCTCATCGAAACAATGCTCGGGACTAACTCTCGAATCGGAGCAGCCTAAAATGGAGGCATAAGGGTTCTGTCCTTTGGTGAGCGAGGTTTCCACATCATGAAAATCCAATGGCTCCGATTTGCCCGAGACAAAGCGTTCATTGCCAGCTATCAATCGTTCCAGCGCTTGATCAGGTGTTAGGATGTTTTCAGGTTTGGGGATTAACGGGGTAGGGGCCTCGGAGATAGTTTTATCTTTGTCACCGGCAAGACCTGCACTTGCGAAACCCAAACTCAGCGCAGTGACGGCGGCTTGTTTCAAAAATAAGCGTTTGCTCGGGTCTTTCTGTACATAATGAATTTGATCATGATGGCTTTTTTTGAGATTACGAGACGTTACAGAGTGGCATTCTTTACACATGCTGATAATTCTCCTCAATTCAGATCAAATAGTGGCTAGAAGAAAGTTAGACGTATTCAATTTTACTCGCTGCGGGATGAACATAGCAGAAAGGGGCTGCCATTCTGATACCGGTTACCCGATTAGGCATTATCTGTACTTTCTTTTCTTCTAGCCCACCTAGCATGTATCTTCTTTGTATCTGGGTCTTGAACTACATTGAAATCAATTACTGAACCGTCTGCATCAAAATGCCTTCCGGTTGAAACCATTTTTTCATTAAAGACATGATGAGTTTGTTCGACATTCATCGATTTACGAACTCCGGTAATAACATATTTTATTTTCGTCAACTCTTTCCTGCTTCCATCAGCATCAAGTACAAATATTCCAGGCCAGCTGTATTCACTTTCCACTAACAAAATTTTCTCTACATCTGCTCTTGTTTTGAAAATCTCTAAAAAGTGGCTTTTTTTATACTCATTAATGCATGGCACGATATTTTCTTGGAAAAAATACTCAATAAGGCTTTTAAAATCGCCAACAATCTCGCCATTTACCTCCACATTACTTTCAAGACCTAGGGTTGTTACAGGAACAAAACTCTCGCCGTCTTTATAAAGAACATCGTGAATTTGATAAATATCATCCGTTATCACGATAACTCCTGGTTTTATGGGGTATTTAACCCAGTCAATTTCCTCTGCTTTTTCTAGCGTCAATGTTTCGATGCCATTTTTCTGTGCTTTTCTTTTCGCACTTGAAGCAAAGCCTTTACTTGAAACTGCAATAACCTTATTTACGTTAAGCGATTTGGTTTTACCAACTAAGCCATCTATCCATTCAACAGTTTCACTTCTTGAACGGTCCCTGCATTCAACAACAAAGCTGAAATCATGTCCGGCGTATTTGTATTCAACTAAAATATCAACTTCCCGCAAGATTTCAGCTTCTTTATCGAAAACCATGCTTGATTCCGTTACTTTCCCACCAAAATCATGCACGATCTGTTCGTAAATTGTTTTTATTAGCGATTGAAAATCGTTTGTTCTTTTTGGCATCGTATTTTTCGACCAAGGACCATGCATCACCGGAAACGACCAAAGGAAGCGCTTCGGTGCGTATATTAGTTATTAGTTGGGCACTCAAAATTCATAATTAAGGACTTTAACATCCCACTGGAATTTTTAAGCAAGGGTGTCAATATACGAGGTCCAGAATCAAGAATTCTTGTTCTTGCGAACAATAGCCCCAATCGTTGTTGGGTGCAATTGATAAAACGCTCCGATTTCTCGCTGGCTGTATGCATCTGTTTTGTAAGCAGCAATGATTGCCGTTTTGCGGTCTTTGTATTGCGCTGCAATTTCAGACAAAGGCTTTGCCATCGGCCGTTTTTGCTGCTTGGGTATAGCTAAATCGTCTTTTTCTTTCCCAATTCTTTTCTGCATTTCAGTGACGAAAGCTTCATCCTCTAAATAAATTTGACCTTTCAAATTTGACCATATTTCAGCTTGATGCTGCATGCTTTCTTATAGCCAATGAATGAACCTTTTTGGAGAATCTGTCGATAGCAGAAAATTTTAGTCCCTTTCCTCCATTCAAAACAAATCGAACCAATTTAAAATAGGCTTCTCTTAGAAAGCTGTTTCACGAAAAATATTTAGCTTTACGCAGACTGACATGAGCGATCTTAGAACCTGTTCAAAGTCTTTTCGTTTGACAGAAAAAGTGTGATATTTGCAGGATGAGAACAAGTTATCCAAGTGATATCAGTCGCGAACAGTTCGAGCAGATCCGCCCACTGCTGGAAAGTGCGCGCAAGAAGAC
>NZ_FNPQ01000011.1:0-80238 GCF_900107335.1 Nitrosomonas sp. Nm58
CCAAACCCGTCATGCAGCACAGCAAGATGTGCTGCAGTATATTTCCATGTTCTATAACAGCCATCGACTGCATTCATACTTGGAGTACAAAAGCCCCAATCAATATGAAGTGGAAACAGAAAAATTGAAAGAAGTCGCTTAACCGGGTTGTCCGGTTTTACTTGACCAGGTCAATCTCTTATGGCGACGCTTCTAACTTTTATTAAACCCTCTTATTCACAATTTCCGCGAATAAGGCTGTGAGTAACTACTTTATATTGAGGAGAGAAAATGATTATTTCAGGTGCTTCAAAAAGATACTAGAGTTCCGCAATTTTGGTTAATACTCTCATATTTTTTTAATTCGGTGAGTGATTCCCGTAACTCCCCAAGTTACTTTTTAGTCCATCTTTAGAGCAATCTTATCTATCTGGACTCATTCGGCTGTACAGTATCTTGTGCGCTGATTGTTTAGTAAGATTATTTCAACATTAGGATGTGATTCTCGGTCGAGTGCTAGGACTACTGACAGATGCCGCCATAGTGCTGCATTCGTTTGAATTGAATGACCATATGAATATATGGTCTTGTTTTACTTAACTGTTTCAAGGTTAACATGAACTCGCCCTTTTTTTATAAAGCCCAGCTCCGCTGCCGCACGTTTGGTAACATCGATGATATTGTTGTTGTGAGGAGCCATACGATCATTTATTTTGACGACTATACTGCGATTGTTTTCAAGATTAGTAACTTTCACAAGCGTTCCGTAAGGGAATTCATTATGCGCTGCCGTAAGATTACTTTGATCGAAAACTTCGCCATTAGCTGTTTTCCTGCCTTGATACTTGTCACTGTAATGAACAGCATAACCTGTTTTAGCTAGTGTAACGCTTGATCCAAGGGTCAAATAAATGATTCCTCCTGTAAATAGCATTAAAACAAAGTGTTTCATCATATTTGATGTCCTTCAATGTATGATTGATAGAACGTTTAAACATTCTTCAGGATGCAGGTAAGTTAAATTACTTATTGATCAGGCTGTGTTAGGTATTGGCCGGATTGTAGCCAGTATTCTCATAAGTCATTGATTCATAAATCAACTTAACACGATAAACTTTGAATATAATCTGGCAGGATCAATGGAGTTTACTGATTAATTAAATCATTCATGTTCATATACAATTTCTTTTTGCACTCTTCTTCTCTGCCTATCAAATCGATCCATCCCACAGTTCTGATACATTCGTTATATTCGAACTGTACGTCGCTTTGCTTCTGAATCAAATCAATTGAACCCGAGAGTTGTTTGATGTGCGCAACAATTTTGTCCATATTGATATTCTCGACAGCACCTTCTAGATGATCGATACTTTTTTGAGTTTCATCGAGTTTATGTGATGATTCTCTGTCTATATCTCTAATTTTATTATCAAGTTCTTGCCCTGCTTTGCTAGTGTAATTTCTCAGCTCATCAATGCTCCTCTGAGTAAGGGTAGCCAATCTTTCTTCGTATGTTTTGAATTCATTCTGAACAAAAAAGTTGATTTCTTGCTGGAATGTTTTTAAAGAATGATCAAATGCTTGATTGAGGGATTGCATTTTATTTCCAATGAGATGACTGATATCGCTATCAATTCGTTTCAGAATATCATCAGAAATCTTATCGACAGGCTCTCTTGTATTGATGATTTCTCCTTTTGCTTCATTAAGGCTCGATTTGATTTCATCAAAAAACAATTTTTGCTTATCTTCATGAAGGCGCAATGATTGCTTTTCATTTTCAGCAATTAACCATGAAATGAGTATCAGTTCTTTCTTCTCTTTTTGCTCGAGATTGTCAATCGTTTCTTCCAGCATGCTAGAAGCCACTTCTTTATCGGCTAGATTCTCAATGTGGTTAAGTTCTGAAGCATTCAGCAATCCTTTCAAGCGGGTTTGCATTTCGCTAATGTTTGTCTGTGCCTTGGATAGGGCGGCAGATTGGCGGAATAATTCATAAGGCAGGAACAGCAAGGTGAGCAACAGGCAAACAGTGTAGGTTACGATTTTCCACTTTCTATTTTGTAGAGTGAAACTGAAGCCGAACAGGACAAGAATCAGAATAATCGATGGTGTCAGAATTGATGCGATTTCAAACCAGCTTCTGTCTGTGATCATGCTTAAGGAAAAACCATTTATCCATCCAGCGATAGACTCATTCAACTTATCCATTGATTACTCCCTGTAAGACCATAAAAATTAATAACAAGAAATGCTTTTTGATATTTTTCTTATCTGTAAGGTATCCGCCGATAATCTATAACTGTAAATAACTTTGATGATATAGGCTATCAATTCTTGAGTCTGACGATAATCAGATCGAATAGGGATGTCATGAAATATGTAGAAGAGTTATAACCGTGTTTGATCATTACTGCTTATTTGATTTCTCAGATTGATCCAGCCATGTTTCCAATCCCATGGCGTTGAGTTCAATATCGAGGCGCAATAATTCATAAATCGCTGTGGGTGACCAGGTGCAGCCGTGTATTGCAAGTCGCTGACATAATAATGTTTTCAAGGCCTGTACAATAAACTCGCGCCGATCTGAGGTTTTGTTAATTGCTTGATTGGCTATGTTGACAAATGCATCGATCAGTTCGTGCATTTGCGTTGCATGGTGTGGTAAATGACCAATACGGCTATAGTGTGTCAAAAAAGCGTATTGTGGCTGATAGCTCATGATCCGATTCAAAGAAGCATGAGCAGCATTAGGGTCAAATTGTACCGGTGTCGTAGTTGGAAAAACGAATTCAAGACCATCTACATCAAGCTCTCGATAAGAAACGCCAAAGGTGTCTCCAGTAAAAAAAGACTGACTCCGTTCATCGAAAATGCAATAGTGATGACGGGCATGGCCAGGGGTATCGAGCAACAATAATGATCGACCATTCAGGTCGATACGGGTTTCATCAGGCGCTTCAATAACGCGGTTTTCGTCAATGGGAGAAATTTCACCATAGAGACGCCTGAATTCAGCTTCCCCATAAACAGCCATTACACCGGCAATCAGTTTGGCAGGGTTAACCATATATTTTGCGCCGCGCGGATGCACGACCAGCTTGGCATTGGGCAGCAGTCGCATGAACTCGCTTGCACCACCGGCATGATCCAGATGGATGTGTGTGAGGAATACATAAGCCACTTTCTCGGGAGCAAGCTGTTTATTTTGTAGCACCTGCATGACACCTGGCACGGAAAATTGAGTGCCCGTATCAACTAAAGCGGCAACACCGTTCTCAGTAATCAGGTGAATCGCTGCGCGGCCAGAGCGATGGTACTCCGCATCGATAGCGCTGATTCCGAAATCGTAGTCGATTATATTGGGTAGATTCATGTTTATTTCGATGGAATGCTTGGAGCTGTATTAAACTAAAAAAGAGCTCTTTCAGCTCAACTGATGGATTGTTTGAGTTGGTCAAGAATGGCAGGATTCTCGAGAGTGGATATATCTTGAGTAATTTCTCCTCCTTTGGCAAGAGAGCGGAGCAGTCGCCGCATGATTTTACCTGAACGTGTTTTAGGTAGATTATCACCAAAGCGGATTTCTTCAGGCTTGGCAATGGGTCCAATTTCGTGTGCTACCCACTCCCTAAGAGAGTTGGCTATTTCAGAAGCCTGATCGCCATGGGGGCATTTACCTCTCAGTACGACAAATGCAACTACGATTTCTCCCTTGATTTCATGCGGCTTTCCTACGACGGCCGCTTCAGCAACCAGCGGATTAGCTACAAGGGCTGATTCAATTTCCATGGTTCCCAGACGATGGCCGGATACATTCAGGACATCGTCAATGCGCCCCATGATCCAGAAATAGCCATCTTTATCACGATGGGCTGAGTCACCTGCCAGATAATATTGACCACCGCCAATATCTTGGGGAAAGTAAGTTTTCTTGAAACGCTCAGGGTCTCCCCATAGTGTGCGGATCTGTGAAGGAAACGGTCGTTTGATGACCAAGAATCCTCCTTTTCCCTGTTCAACGTCATGACCTGCTTCATCGACTACTGCAGTGCTAATTCCAGGTAAAGGGAATGTGCATGAACCAGGCTTGAGGGATATTGCACCAGGGAGCGGTGCGATCATATGGCAGCCGGTTTCGGTTTGCCACCAGGTATCTACGATCGGACAGCGGGATTGACCGACTACAGTGTAATACCACATCCAGGCTTCAGGATTAATTGGTTCACCCACGGATCCAAGCAGACGCAGCGAAGATAAATCATATTGACTGGGTAGATCTGCTCCTAGCTTTATCAATGAGCGAATTGCAGTGGGGGCAGTATAGAAGGTGGTGACTTTGTGATTTTGTATGATTTTCCAAAAGCGTCCAGCATCGGGATAAGTAGGCACGCCTTCAAAGATGACTTGGGTTGCTCCCATGGCCAGAGGACCATACGCTACATAACTATGACCGGTAATCCAGCCGACATCGGCAGTACACCAAAAAATATCCGTTGGTTTATAGTCGAAAACCCATTGCATGCTGATCATCACACCTAGGAGATAACCGGCTGACGAATGTTGTACGCCTTTTGGCTTGCCCGTGGAACCGGAAGTGTAGAGTGTAAACAGAGGATGCTCGGCGCCGACCCATTCTGGCGTGCAGTCGGTCTGTTTATCCTGGATGAGGTCATGCCACCAGATATCGCGACCGGTCTGCCATGACGTGTCAACACCCGCATGTTTATAAACGATGACTGATTTGACTGAATCTGTACCACCCATATTGATAGCCTCATCGACAATCGCTTTGAGGGGGTGATTTTTGCCACCACGCGTTTGCTCATCAGCGGTAATAACGGCTACCGCACTGGCGTCAACGATACGTTCGTGTAAGCTTTTAGCAGAAAAACCACCAAATACGACTGAGTGAATAGCGCCGATGCGTGCGCATGCTTGCATGGCGACAACGGCTTCAATACGCATGGGCATGTAAATGATAATACGATCGCCTTTTTTAACATTAAGCGCTTTCAAACCGTTAGCAAACTGACAAACACGCTGATACAGCTCACGGTAGGTGCAATGACTCACACTGCCATCATCAGCCTCAAAAATAATAGCTACTTTGTCCGGTTGACTAGCAAGGTGCCGATCAAGGCAGTTATACGAAATATTAAGTTGACCGTCCTCAAACCATTTAAAGAAAGGAGGGTCTGAATCATTCAGAGTTTGTGTAAAAGATTTATGCCATAGGATATGCTTTTGTGCCAGTTTGCTCCAGAAACCTGGGTAATCTTTCTCAGCCTCAGTACACAGTGCTTGATAAGCTGCCATACCAGCCAGATTAGTCTGTTCAACAAATTCCGAGGAAGGAGGAAAGATGCGTGTTTCATGTAGTACGGATTCGATGGTAGACATAAGGCAATCCTTTATTTCATTATTTTTGGGACGAATGATGAACAAGAAAATTGTACCATTCATGGAGCTTGAAGGAAGTTGCTCTTAACTATATGGCTATATTTATTACGCTTGAATGACAATCTACTGCTTAATTCTGCTTTATGGGATAATGAACTTGTTCTTTTGGAATATCGTAACATGAAGACTTTATATGACAAACTTTGGGAAAGCCATGTGGTGCATGCGGAATCAGACAAGCCGGACGGCATGGTTATTCTTTATATTGATCGCCATCTGGTGCACGAAGTAACCAGCCCTCAGGCGTTCGAGGGATTGAAATTGGCCAGGCGCAAACCCTGGCGAGTGAATTCGATTCTGGCTGTAGCCGATCACAATGTGCCCACGACCGACAGAAGCAGAGGTATTAAAGATCCTACATCGCGCCTGCAAGTGGAAACGCTGGATCAGAATTGCGAGGAATTAGGTATTACCGAGTTCAGAATGAGCGATCAACGGCAAGGTATCGTGCATGTCATTGGTCCGGAGCAGGGTGCGACGTTACCAGGAATGACGGTAGTATGTGGAGATTCACATACCAGTACCCATGGTGCCTTTGGTTGCCTTGCCTTTGGCATCGGGACTTCCGAAGTAGAGCACGTGCTGGCCACTCAGTGTCTGTTGACTAAAAAATCCAAGTCGATGCAGATATTGGTCGAAGGCAAGTTGGGATGTGGCGTAACGGCTAAAGATATTGCGCTGGCGATTATTGGCGAGATCGGTACGGCAGGGGGTACAGGTTACGCGATTGAATTTGCTGGTAGCGCTATACGGGCGCTGAGTATGGAAGGGAGAATGACGCTTTGCAATATGGCCATAGAGGCTGGTGCGCGTGCAGGTATGATCGCGGTGGATGAAACTACGATTGAATACATTAAAGGACGTCCTTTTGCACCGAAGGGTGCAATGTTGGAACAAGCAGCTTCCTATTGGCGCACCTTGAAAAGTGATGAAGGAGCGATATTCGATCGTGTAGTAAAACTGGAGGCAGAGCAAATTAAACCTCAGGTGACGTGGGGAACCTCTCCTGAAATGGTGACTTCAATTGAAGGGCGCGTGCCTGATCCTGCTTTGATAGTTGATCCAATCAAGCGCCACGATACTGAGAATGCTTTGAAATACATGGGGCTTTTACCCAATACGCCGGTTCGTGAAATTCTTCTTGACAAGATTTTTATTGGCTCATGTACCAATTCACGAATAGAAGATCTGCGGGAAGCTGCAATGATATTGAAAGGTAAGCACATTGCTCCTAATATCAAGCTGGCGCTCGTGGTTCCGGGTTCTGGTTTGGTAAAATCTCAAGCTGAGCAGGAGGGGATCGATAGAATTTTCCGGGAGGCAGGGTTTGAATGGCGCGAACCGGGCTGTTCCATGTGCTTGGCCATGAACGATGACAGACTTATGCCTGGCGAGCGCTGTGCTTCTACATCGAATCGTAATTTTGAGGGAAGACAGGGACCGGGGGGAAGAACGCATTTGGTCAGCCCCGCAATGGCAGCGGCAGCGGCAGTGGCTGGTCATTTCGTCGATGTTCGCACAATGAATGAATAGTTAAAGGCTCTATTTTTTATTTAAGGAGACATGAATGAGGGTGTTGTCTGTATCGATTGCATTGCTGATGACTGTTCTGCAGTTGTCTGGTTGTCATACACTGCAGGGGGTTGGTAAGGATATTCAGCGGGGTGGCGAGGTAATCGAGAGGTCTGCTCAGTAAACAAAAGATGAAGAAATTTGAACATTGTAGAGGACTGGCGGTCCCACTTGACCGTGCTAATGTAGATACGGATGCCATTATTCCCAAACAATTCCTGAAGTCGATCAAGCGTTCTGGTTTTGGTCAGAATTTATTTGATGAATGGCGCTATCTTGATCGGGGCGAACCGGGAATGGACGTATCGCAGCGTAAAATCAACCCTGATTTTATACTTAATCAGCTTCGCTATCAGGGTGCGCAAATTCTGATTACACGCGATAATTTCGGTTGTGGATCAAGTCGGGAGCATGCACCCTGGGCACTTCAGGATTATGGCTTCCAGGTGATCATTGCGCCGAGTTTTGCGGATATCTTTTTCAATAACTGTTTTAAGATAGGTTTATTACCCATCGTGCTTGATTCAAACATCGTGAATAAGCTGATTGATGAAGTCGTAGCTACGAATAGCTATTGCCTCTTTGTAGATTTGGCGACCCAGACGGTGACGACGCCGGGTAATGAAACCTACAATTTTGATATCGATCCATTCCGAAAATATTGTCTAATCAACGGATTGGACGAGATCGGTTTGACCTTGCAGCATGCCGATGAAATTAAACAGTTTGAAGAAAAGCGACGGAAAGAACAGCCATGGTTGTTTGCCTGAGATGAAATTTCCGTTTCGGAGAAGAATAATATGAAAATTGCTGTTTTGGCTGGTGACGGGATTGGTCCGGAAATTACTACCCAAGCTGAGCGAGTATTGATGGCGCTTAGAAGTGATGGACTAAAGCTTGAGCTCGAGCCTGGTTTACTGGGTGGGTGCGCAGTGGATGCCGCTGGTGAGCCGTTTCCGGAAGTAACCCGTAGGCTTGCTACCGAAGCAGATGCTGTGCTGCTGGGCGCTGTGGGTGGCCCAAAATATGATAGCTTGCCTCGTGAGAAACGTCCCGAACAAGGGCTGCTTGCTATTCGTAAGGAGCTTAACCTATTTGCTAATCTACGGCCAGCTATCTTATATCCTGAATTAGCCAGTGCTTCGACGTTAAAACCTGAAATTGTCTCTGGGCTGGACATCCTGATTGTCCGTGAATTGACAGGTGATATTTATTTTGGTCAACCCAGAGGGATTGAGCAACGAGATGGTCAGCGTGTAGGTTTTAACACCATGATTTATAGCGAGGCTGAGATACGCCGAATTGCGCATGTCGCTTTTCAAGCAGCACGCAAACGAAAAGGTCAGCTATGCTCTGTGGATAAAATGAATGTGCTGGAGTGTACCCAATTATGGCGTGATGTGGTTACTGAAACGGCTGCGGTGTACCCGGATGTAAACCTTTCCCATATGCTGGTCGATAATGCCGCAATGCAGTTGGTGCGTGATCCCAGGCAGTTTGATGTAATCGTGACGGGTAACATGTTTGGCGATATTTTATCCGATGAAGCTTCCATGCTGACTGGCTCAATCGGTATGCTGCCATCTGCATCGTTAGATGATCGAAATAAGGGATTGTATGAGCCGATTCATGGATCTGCGCCGGATATTGCAGGGAAAGACATAGCCAATCCGTTAGCAACGATACTATCAGTAGCGATGATGTTACGTTACTCTTTTGCTCAGGAAGACGTTGCTTTACGGATTGAGAACGCAGTTAGAAAAGTGTTGGCGCAGGGTTTTCGTACCAATGATATTTACGAGCCTGGCATGAAAAAAGTTGGTACGATAGAAATGGGTGATGCTGTACTGGCAAATTTATAGATATGCTACAGGTAGGCAAATAAGTCACGGAAGCGATTACAGATTTATCTGCCCATTTTTAATTTGGATTTAGGCTTTTACAACTTGTAATTCATCTCGTTGATCAGCATTAATAGTCAAGAACTACCCAAGATTAAATAGACAAGATCATTCAGCGTAAGGGTTATAGAAAACTAAATGAAACAAGTAGGTTTTGTAGGTTGGCGTGGTATGGTGGGATCCGTTCTTATGCAGCGCATGCGTGAAGAAGATGATTTCTCATTGGTAGAACCAGTTTTTTTCACAACTTCCCAGAAAGGTGGGAGGGGACCAGATATCGGTAAAGAAACACCCTCCCTTAAGGATGCATATGATATAGCAGAACTCAAGAAGATGAATATCATCATATCCTGCCAGGGAGGTGATTATACCAATGAGATTTTTGGTAGGTTACGCGAGTCTGGATGGAAAGGTCATTGGATCGATGCTGCATCGACACTTAGAATGAAAGATGATGCTGTCATCATTCTTGATCCCGTCAACATGCCTGTTATCAAACAAGCCTTGCATGATGGCGTGAAGAATTACATAGGTGGTAATTGTACCGTGAGCTTGATGCTGATGGCAGTGGGTGGTTTATTCGAAAAAAACATGGTCGAATGGATGAGCGCGATGACTTATCAAGCAGCCTCGGGTGCAGGCGCCCAGAATATGCGGGAGTTGCTTCAGCAAATGGGCGAAACCCACCGTGTGGCAGAGAATCTGTTGAGTGATCCAGCTTCAAATATTCTGGATATCGACCGTGAAGTTGCAGAAAAACTGCGTGACAAAAAATTTCCTATTGAGAATTTTGGCGTACCTCTGGCGGGAAGCTTGATTCCTTGGATTGACAAGGAGGTTGCTCATGGGCAGAGTCGTGAAGAGTGGAAAGGTCAGGCAGAGACAAATAAAATCCTGGGGCATATCAATGAACCTGTGCCAGTTGATGGTATCTGTGTCCGGGTTGGTGCAATGCGTTGTCATAGTCAAGCATTGACGATCAAACTTAAGCATGATATTCCGTTGGATGAAATCGAGGATATCATCGCTCAGTCAAATGATTGGGTGCGAGTCATTCCTAATGAGCGGGAAAGGACAACAAAAGAACTGACGCCAGTTGCTGTTAACGGCAAGCTGGATGTTCATGTTGGCCGATTGCGTAAGCTTAATATGGGTGGTGAGTATCTTTCCGCATTTACAGTGGGCGATCAGCTACTGTGGGGAGCAGCAGAGCCGTTACGTAGAATGCTACGGATACTGATCGAGAATTAAAATAATTCTTTCTCAAGAAATGAAGGGGAGAGATGTTGTTTTTTATCTTCCCTGATCATTGGAATTACCTGGATTGGCCTGTGATACAGGATAATTCTTATTTTTGTAAGTAAAGTCGGTGGTAGCATGCATCCTATTCCAAGAAATGTGAGGATATCTCTGTGAATAAGATTTATTTTAGAGCGTGTTGGTTAATAATTTTGCTCATGTTGCCTTGGCTGGCTTATGCAGCTGGGCTAGGAAAATTAACTTTAGGTTCGTCTCTAGGACAACCGCTTAAAGCAGAGATAGAGCTCGTTTCTGTAGTCGAAGATGAGATACCGTCTTTGACGGCGCGTGTGGCCTCACCTGAAGCTTTTCGTCAGGCGGGCGTGACTTATGCGCCTTATCATGCCTCGTTGAATGTTTCGGTGGAGAAGCGCGTTAATGGTCAACCTTATATTAGAGTTACTTCACCGCAAACAGTCGATGAGCCATTCGTAAATTTACTGATAGAGCTAAACTGGTCATCGGGGCGTTTATTGCGCGAGTATACCGTTCTGCTTGATCCAGCCGATACACAAACAGTCTCGTCAGCTAAACCGATAATCCAGCGAACGCCTGATCTGCCCCAGACGACCCTGGCATCGAGTGAGGCTATTCAACCACAAAGTAGTACCGATCAGAGATCAGTAGCTAGAGAGGTGACTTCATATAAACAGGGAATGAGTGCTTATGGTCCTGTTGCGCGAGGCGATACGTTGATTAAAATCGCTAAGCAAATTACGCCCCAGGGAGTTGATCTTAATCAAATGCTGGTTGCGCTTTATCAAGCAAATCGAGATGCTTTTTTCGAAAAAAATATGAATTTGCTGAAGGCCGGGGTAGTTCTGCGTGTTCCCGATCAAAATGAAATTTCTGCTATTAGTCGAATAGAAGCAAGTCGTGAGATTAAGATGCAAACTGCTGACTGGCATGCTTATCGACAAAGAATGGCTGATGCGGCAATGGGTTTCTCATCAAAGGCAGAATTGAGGCGATCTGCAGCAGGAAAGATATCCACGGCTCTTGCGGAAGAAGGCCCTGCAGTAAAAAATAAATCACCTGAAGAAGTATTGATCGTTTCAAAAGGTGAGCAGCTTGAAAGCGCTCAAGCTATTGGGAATCTTGATGGGGAAAAAGCCGACGCTGCGCAAGACTATCTACAAATGATGGAAGAGGATACCATCGCTAAAGATCGTGCTCTGAAAGAGGCCAATGAACGGGTTACTTTATTGGAGCAAAATATTGAAAGATTACAGCGCCTGATCGAGATTAAGGGCACAGGCATGACGGAAGCTCAAATCCAGGCAGAGCAATCTGTCGCGCAAGCGGAGCCAGCGATAACGCCAGCGCCGCTTCCGCCAGTTGAAGCAGCTTCCGGAGATTTAATAGATTCAGCGCCAATACATGAAATAGATCATGTTGAGCGCTCTGAGAAGATCATGCCGACGCCACCTGTTATTCCAGAGCGGACGGCAGACCAAGTTCAACCCCCTGCTTCTTCCGAAGCGATAGAGATTGCTTTGCCTGATCAAATTATGGGTTTTATTACAGATAATTTGGAATTAGTGGGAGGGTTGCTTGTGGTTCTGCTCATGAGTTGGCTGGGTATATCCATTCTTCGCCGAAGAAGAGAGAGAAGTGACGATATGGATGATGCTTTTGAGTATGCTGGAGCAGTTACGAAAGACAATATGGCTGCCTCATGCATGGCAGAATTAACACCGGCGCCAGCGAAGGGTTTGGATAATGTGCAGGATGGGAAAAAAGATTCAGTATCTAAATTTTTTGAAAATTCTAGATCGAGTGCTGAAGAGTCAAAAAGTAATCTATCCGAATCTTCTTCCAGGTTCTTTTTTGGCAAAAACATAAATGAAAGTTTTGTCAATGATCGAAATGCCGATTCGGATCGTGATCATGCCAAAATTGAATTTGACCAGGTGGAAGATATTTCTACTGGGCCAAATCATGAAATCAAATTTGATATGGCAAATATTGACAATGATTTATCGATTGTCCCGGCAGGCCGCGCTCAAGATACGAATGAGTCCGAAATACTGGTAACAAAAGGGGAAGGGGAGCCTATATCCAGTCATGAATTTGCTTTGAATCTTGAAACTGATCAAACGGATAAGGAGGTTTCTTTAGAGGAGAGAAATATACCATTCAGTATAGACTTTCCAGGCGCTTTAAAAGCATCTTCCGGATCAGTGACAGCGATGGATGAGGTGGAATCTTTATCACCACGCGATGATGCAAAATTAACTAAATTTAATTTTGCCGATATTAAACTGGACTTAGATGACGAACCTGAAAAGATAAATAAAGATGTCATCCATGCCAAAGATGAAGGTACGCCCTGGAATGAGATTGCTGTAAAAATTAATCTGGCGAAGGCTTATCTTGAGATGGATGATAGGGAAGGCGCCAAAGAGATCCTGGAGGAAGTTATCCATGAGGGAGATGAAGAGCAACAAGTTGTCGCAAGATCAATGCTGGAAAATCTAAAATAGTAATTTATTGGAATTTCAAAGCACTCTGATTACGATATCTGGAAACAGATGAGCATTTTGGTTGTTATATTTTTGTGAGAATAGCCTTAGTTCTAGAATATAACGGAGAGCGGTATCATGGCTGGCAAAGTCAACCTACTTGCATCTCGATTCAAAGTGAGCTGGAGGCTGCATTATCCAAAATTGCTTGCCATAGAGTTGGAGTCGTTGCAGCAGGTCGAACAGATGCGGGCGTTCATGCATTGTACCAAGTGATTCATTTTGAAACGACCGTACGACGGCCTTTGAGCGCATGGGTGCGAGGGACTAATGCGCTATTGTCTGATGATATTGCTGTATTGTGGGCATCAGAAGTTGGTGAAGGGTTTCATGCACGTTTTTGCGCTATTGAGCGGCGTTATCTTTATTGCTTGCTGAATCATCCCATCCGCCCTGGGATCTATCAAAGAAAAGTCGGGTGGTTTCATAAGCCGTTGGATCTTGAAAAAATGCAACAGGCAGCAGGCATGTTGTTGGGTGAGCATGATTTTAGTGCCTTCCGCACAGCCGAGTGTCAAGCGAGGAATCCGGTACGAAATTTAACCATGCTAGAGATTGCGCAATATGACCACCTTTTCATTTTTGAATTTCGTGCTAATGGCTTCTTGCATCATATGGTTCGTAATATTGTCGGTAGCTTAGTTTATATTGGTCAAGGTAAATATTCCCCCGTATGGATACAGATGTTACTGCAAAGTCATGATCGAACACTTGCTGCGCCGACATTCTCTCCTCACGGGTTGTATCTAGCAGGGATTACTTATGATACTAAATGGAATTTGCCCACTTTTAATCCATCTCCATTTGCGACTATTATGCTGGGCGCCAATCGGTCAGGTGGGGAGATAGAGGAGAGCAGGAAACTCAGCGGGTAAATTTACGTAATTATATAAAAAAGATGGAGAAGAATTTTGTATCGGTTCGTGTCAAGGTTTGTGGTATAACCCGAGTTGAAGATGCATTGGTAGCAGTACAGCATGGAGCAGACGCAATTGGATTTGTATTCTGGCCGCAGAGTGCGCGTTTTGTTTCGCCCATCCAGGCACGCGAGATAGTATTGCGGTTGCCACCTTTTGTGAGTGCGGTGGGCGTTTATGTTGATCCTTCTCCAGAATGGGTAGAAGAAACTTCCACCATAACTGGCGTGAATCTGCTGCAGTTTCATGGAGAGGAATCACCCGAATTTTGTGACCAATTTATGTTGCCATATATTAAAGCTTTGCGTGTCAGGGAGGGGATGGATTTGTTACAATACGGAAAGCTTTACCAAAATGCCAAAGGATTACTATTAGATACCTATGCGGCAGGAATGCCAGGTGGTACCGGTCAGGTATTTGACTGGAATTTGATTCCATCAGATTTTCCTCTGCCACTTGTGCTTTCAGGGGGGCTTAATCCTGATAATGTGGTAAATGCGATTAGACAAGTTCGGCCATGGGCCGTGGATGTATCCAGTGGCGTAGAAGTCGCGAAGGGTATTAAGGACGTGAACAAAATTTCTGCTTTTATGCAAGGAGTCAAGAATTGTGAAGATTTATGATCTTCCTGACAAGCAAGGGCATTTTGGCCCATATGGTGGAACATTTGTAGCAGAAACACTGATTGCAGCACTTGATGAATTACTTGCTCAGTATCGGCACTTTCGGGATGATGCCGATTTCCAGGCAGAATTTAATCAAGAGCTCAAGCATTACGTCGGGCGACCTAGTCCAATTTATCATGCCAAGCGCTGGTCAGCGCATCTTGGTGGCGCTCAGATCTTGCTCAAGCGAGAAGATCTGAATCACACAGGGGCTCATAAGATAAACAATACCGTGGGACAAGCATTACTGGCAAAACGCATGGGCAAAACGCGAGTGATTGCTGAAACGGGTGCGGGCCAGCACGGTGTTGCCAGTGCGACCGTTGCTGCGCGCTATGGCATGGAATGCGTCGTTTATATGGGTTCGGAAGATGTGAAGCGTCAGGCAACTAATGTTTATCGAATGAAGTTGCTTGGTGCTACGGTGATACCAGTTGAATCTGGTTCTCGTACACTTAAGGATGCACTAAATGAAGCGATGCGAGATTGGGTGACTAACGTTGAAAATACCTATTACATTATTGGAACGGTTGCCGGTCCGCATCCCTATCCAATGATGGTACGGGATTTTCAAGCCGTTATTGGACGGGAAGCCAGAGTGCAAATGGAAGAGGAGTATGGACGCCAGCCCGATGCATTGATTGCCTGTGTAGGAGGTGGGTCAAATGCTATTGGTTTATTTTATCCTTACATAGCGGATAACAATGTTCGCATGATTGGTGTAGAAGCTGCGGGTAAGGGAATCAATACTCATCAACATGCTGCCACCTTGGTGACAGGCAGGCCGGGAGTCTTGCATGGTAACCGTACTTACCTGATTCAGGATGATAATGGTCAGATTATCGAAACGCACTCTATTTCTGCCGGACTGGACTATCCTGGTGTGGGGCCTGAGCATTCGTGGCTCAAAGATTGTGGTCGGGCCGAATATGTGGCAATAACGGATGATGAAGCTCTGTCAGCCTTTCATGCCTTGTGTCGTTTTGAAGGAATCATTCCGGCGCTTGAATCCAGCCACGCTCTAGCTTATGCGGCTAAATTTGCTCCTTCTCTCGGCAAAGACAAATTGCTGCTGGTTAATCTGTCGGGGCGGGGGGATAAGGATATGGTTACCGTAGCACAACAGTCCGGGATAGTATTCTAAATTGAATTTTCTTTAAGAAAGATTCATCAATGACAATTATTCCTGAATCCAAAAGCAATCCTAATTTTGCGTCCACTAGATAATACTTATTTGAAGATGAATCGTATTGCATCGACTTTCTCTGCATTCAAAGCCCAAAATAAAAAAGCGCTGATTCCATTTATTACTGCGGGTGATCCAGAACCGGTAATGACAGTTATGCTGATGCATGATCTGGTGCAAGCAGGGGCTGATATTATTGAGCTAGGAGTACCATTTTCTGATCCTATGGCAGATGGTCCGACTATTCAGCGTTCATCCGAAAGGGCGTTGCAGCATCATGTTGGTTTAAAAGATGTGTTGGCGATGGTAGCTGAATTTAGAAAAACAAATACGGCAACTCCTGTGGTATTAATGGGTTATGCTAATCCAGTCGAGGCGATGGGACGTGGCAATTTTGCAGTGGCGGCAAAGGAAGCCGGGGTGGATGGTATTTTAATTGTTGATTATCCGCCGGAGGAATGTGAGGAATGGGTGCAGCAACTTAAAGATCAAGAGATTGATCCTATTTTTTTATTGTCGCCGACCACACCTAAAGCTCGAGTAGAGAAAGTAGCGAAATTGGCAAAAGGTTTTGTTTACTATGTGTCATTGAAAGGTGTCACAGGAGCCTCACATCTTGATTTAGGTGATGTGCGCGATAAACTGGCAGAGGTGCGTGCATGCATCTCTATTCCTATTGGAGTGGGTTTCGGGATCCGGGATAGAGCCGCAGCAAAGACAGTGGCGGAGCTGGCTGATGCAGTGGTTGTGGGAAGTCGCATTATTGAAGAAATCGAAAATTCCACTCGCTCTGCTTTGTTGGATAATGTTAGTAACTTAGTGAGATCTCTGCGTGCTGCGCTTAATGAAATTAACAATACGAGTATCTCAAATGATGAGTGTTAGAAAGCTATGAGTTGGTTCCAACGCATTATTCCCCCTAAAATCAAGCGTAAAGAAAATGGTGAAAAGAAGGCAGTGCCAGGAGGATTATGGAGTAAATGCGCTTCTTGTGAGGCAGTATTGTATTGCACCGATCTGGTTAAAAACTTAGATGTTTGTCCTAAGTGCGCTTATCATAATCGTATTTCTGCCAGAAAACGAATTGATATATTACTGGATCCGGAAGGGCGTAAAGAAATCGGAGCGGAAGTAGCGCCTCAAGATCCACTCAAATTTAAAGACAGTAAGCGTTATACCGATCGATTGACACAAGCCAATCAGAGTACGAATGAAGATGATGCCCTGGTAGTCATGCAGGGTAATATCAAGGCGATACCAGTGGTTGTGGCAGCTTTCGAGTTTGGTTTCATGGGAGGGTCCATGGGATCTGTCGTGGGTGAACGCTTTGTCCGTGCTGTACAAGTGTGTATCGAGCAACATTTGCCTTTTGTGTGCTTTGCAGCGAGTGGAGGTGCGCGCATGCAGGAAGGACTGTTCTCCCTGATGCAGATGGCAAAAACATCGGCGGCGCTTACCCGGCTGAGTAAAGAGAAATTACCTTTTATTTCGATATTGACTGATCCGACCATGGGTGGTGTATCAGCGAGCTTTGCTTTTATTGGAGATATCGTTATTGCCGAGCCGGGGGCGTTAATTGGTTTTGCAGGACCGCGTGTAATTGAACAAACGGTGCGTCAGACACTTCCCAATGGTTTTCAGAGAGCTGAATTTTTGCTAGAGCATGGTGCAGTGGATTTAATTGTCGATCGTAGAGGAATGCGTGAGAAGTTAGTTAATTTATGTACATTGTTAATGCGTACACCGGTTCCCGTATCTCAGCAAACGGTAACGCCCTCTCTTGATTAGAGATAAATTTGATACGTAATTATATTAATGCTAGATCTGATTGGTGGATAGCATAACCCTATAGCTATTCAAGAATCTTTAGCCTCGTTGAGATATCTCGATGGCGGAAAAAACCGCAAAACTCACTTCGTTAACTGATTGGTTGTTGTACCTTGAACATCTTCATCCCAAAGTCATTGATATGGGGTTGGTTCGGGTAAGGCAGGTGAAAGACACTGTGGGTCTTATTCCCACATTTCCACTTATTGCGGTCGGAGGTACCAATGGAAAAGGTTCAACCTGTGCCATGCTTGAATCAATTCTCAGTTGTGCTGGATATCGCGTGGGATGTTATACCTCTCCTCATCTGCTGAAATATAACGAGCGCGTTCGTATTGAACAAAAAGCAGTCTCAGACGAGGAGCTTTGTTACGCTTTTGATGTCATAGAATCAGCAAGGCTTCGTTGTGATACCTCTTTGACCTATTTTGAATTTGGGACTTTGGCGGCAATGCATTTGTTCACTCAGTCCAAAGTGGATGTCGCGATTTTAGAGGTAGGATTAGGCGGGCGTCTAGATGCTGTCAATGTGTTTGATGCAGACTGTGCCATCCTGACTAATATTGATTTAGATCATATGGATTATCTCGGTAGTACACGGGAAGAAATCGGAATTGAAAAGATAGGTATTTTTAGGAAAAATAAAATTGCTATCTGTGGTGAGCCAAATCTTCCGGAAGTCGTACGTAAACAGATAAATGCAATAGATGCAAAATTTTTTTGTATTGGTGATGATTTTAATTATAAAGTTGACAAGATTCAGTGGGATTATAAGGGGCCAGTAGGTGGCTATTCTTCCTTGCCCCACCCTGCCTTACGTGGAATTTATCAATTAAAAAATGCCAGTATCTGTTTAACTGCATTGAGTGTGCTCAGAGACAAACTGCCAGTTACTGCAAGTGATGTGCGGCGAGGTCTGCTGGAAATATCCTTGCCAGGTAGATTTCAGGTTTTACCAGGAAAACCAGCAACGATTCTAGATGTAGCGCATAATCCTGCGGCTGCACGGGTACTGGCTGATAATCTTGGCGCTTTAGGCTTTCATCAGTATACTTATGGGGTTATTGGAATGTTGAAGGACAAGGATATTGCTTCTGTTGTGCAGGCTTTGAAAAAGTATGTGGACACATGGTTGGTAGCAAGTACTGATATAGCTCGTGGCGCTTCATCTGATGAAATCATTCAGGCATTAAAAAAAATCGGAATAACAAATGAGGATAAGATCCGTGCTTTTCCAAATGCCATGACAGCTTATGTATTTGCTCGTGAGCATGCTACTGAAAATGATAGAATATGCGTCTTTGGTTCGTTTTATACAGTAAGTGCTGTATTAGCGGTATTATAGAGGAGCTAAGTTATAAATGATCAAAAGGTAACTCAAATGGTCAGAAATATTAGTGAAGAAGAAGCGCTGCTGAGGAAACGTGCGCGAAGACGTGTAGTGGGGGCTGTTACATTAGTCATCTTATCGGTTGTATTTTTACCAATGATTCTTGACAGTGAACCTAAACAGGAGCAGCAAGAAGTTGATATTCTTATTCCGTCTGAGGATTTGGCGAGTGAATCCTCTCCTTGGATGATGCCTGGCGAATCACTTGATCATGATATCAATGCAAATACGAGATCAGAAGAGCCATTGCCATTCAGTACGCCAGAGTTTTCCCAGACAGATGAGGAATCGGCTGAATTGTATAATACTTCACGTATCCCCATACCTTCTTCCAAACCCCAATATACCAAACCTACAACTCAAGTTACTAGAACTGATTCTCCGAAAGGCGATTCTGCAAAAATGAGTTCTCCAAAAGCTGAGGGAGCGTTTGTAATCCAGTTGGGCGCATTTGCTGATGCGACTAAAGCAAAGCAACAACAACAAAATCTTGCAGCTAGCGGCGTTAATGCTTACATTGAGACCATAAAAGTAGGCAATAATGAAATGGTCCGCGTGCGTGTTGGTCCTTTTCCAACACGGAAGGCAGCGGAAGAAGGGTATGAGCAACTAAAGAAAATAGGATTGAGTGGTGTTGTGACAAGTAGGTAATTTGAGCCTATTCATACTCATCTTATTTCTAAGTGACGGTAATGACTATTTTTGATTATATTGTTCTAGGTATAATTTTTGTTTCTGTCCTTCTTAGTATCACCCGTGGTGTCGTACGTGAAGTAGTATCGCTGCTTGGTTGGATCATTGCTTTCTTTGTGGCAAGTCACTATGCGGTAAATTTTGAGTCGTTATTACCGCAAACCATTGAAGATGAGTCATTACGTATGTTGATTGTGTTTGTGATGACTTTTTTTGTGGCTTTAGTAGTAGTTATGGTGGGGTCAATGCTGTTGTCTAAATTGGTCAGAAGCGTTGGCCTCGGTCTTATTGATAGGGCTCTAGGTGCTGTATTTGGTTTTTCACGTGGATTGTTAATTGTTCTATTTATGATATTGACTGCTGGTTTTACCAGTTTGCCGCAACAATCTTTCTGGCAGCAGGCCTTATTGAGGGAACCACTAGAAATGATGGCGACACAAGCTATTCCCTGGTTGCCACAGGATCTCAAAGAGCATATTAGTTTTAGTCGATGATCAAGACGTATTTCTGAGATTGATTAGCTAAATCCACTAGTCGTATAGAAATAAAATAGTATCTATTTGAGCCTTCCAGACTTATTATGCAAGAGTTTACTTATTTTCTCTGTAACCTAAGCTTATTCCGGGGGTAATTATGTGTGGGATTCTCGGTGTAGTTGCTCAATCGCCAGCCAGCCAGTTGCTTTATGATGGATTGTTAATGTTGCAGCATCGTGGACAGGATGCGGCTGGCATTGTTACCGCTCAGGAAAATACTTTCCATATGCATAAAGGGTTGGGCATGGTAAGGGATGTTTTCCGCACCCGTAATATGCGCGCTCTGCTGGGTAATATGGGGATAGGTCATGTGCGCTATCCTACGGCTGGTTCCGCAGAATCGCCAGCCGAAGCCCAGCCATTCTATGTCAATTCTCCATTTGGGATTGTATTGGGGCATAACGGCAATTTGACTAATGCTGATGAGCTTAACAAAGAGTTATTTCAGTCTGATCGGCGTCATGTCAATACTCATTCTGATTCAGAAGTATTATTGAATGTGTTGGCGCATGAATTGCAGGAGTGCACAACGAGTTATCAGTTGGATCCTGCAACAATTTTTACTGCAGTTTCTGGAGTACATCGCCGTTGTCAGGGTGCCTATTCAGTGATAGCAATGATTGCAGGTTATGGTCTACTAGCTTTTCGGGATCCTTATGGAATTCGTCCTTTAGTTTTTGGAGCGGTAGAAACAGATCATGGAACTGAGTATATGGTGGCATCGGAAAGTGTGGCACTTGATACACTGGGATTCAAATTGATTCGTGATGTTGCGCCAGGTGAAGCAATTTTTATCGATGAGAAAGGCAGTTTTTATAGCAAGCAGTGTTCAATCAGCCCTAGTCTCAATCCATGTATTTTTGAGTATGTTTATCTGGCACGTCCAGATTCAATTATGGATGGTATCTCCGTATATGAAACTCGGCTCAATATGGGGAGTAGTCTAGCTGATAAAATAAATAAAACGATGCAGCATCTTGATATTGACGTTGTGATTCCTATTCCAGAGTCAAGTCGCCCAAGTGCTTTACAATTGGCTAATCATCTCGGTATTAATTTTCGTGAAGGATTTGTTAAGAATCGTTACATTGGTAGAACTTTTATTATGCCAGGTCAGCAGCATCGGCGCAGATCGGTACGACAGAAGCTCAATGCAATCAGTGTAGAATTTCGTGGTAAGAATGTATTGCTGGTAGATGATTCGATCGTTAGAGGAACGACCAGCCGAGAAATCGTGCAAATGGCGCAAGAAGCAGGCGCACATAAGATATATTTTGCATCTGCAGCACCCCCCGTTCGCTTTCCTAATGTTTATGGGATTGATATGCCAACTCGTCAGGAGTTGATTGCAACTGATCGGGGTGATGACGAGATTTGTCATGAGATCGGAGCAGATGGTCTTGTTTACCAGGATCTCGAATCTCTCAAGAATGCAATATCATCGGTTGACTTACAAGTAAAGAATTTTGAAACTTCCTGCTTTGATGGGAATTATATAACCAAGGATGTCACTCAGGAATATCTAGCCAGAATTGAAACGCAGCGTAATTCGGGTATAAAAATATCGCGATCTAGTAGACATAGCACACAACTTGATTTGGGTTTGGTATTGGCAGATCAATAGAAGACAAGACCAGTTTGATCAAGGAGAATACTGCATCAGTTTTCTGTAACAGGTAAGCAGACTTAATTTAGAGGAAAGTCAATATGTCGGATGATTTAGAGCCAGAAACGTTAGCGCTTCATACGGGTATTCATCGCAGTCAATTCAATGAACATTCTGAGGCAATGTATCTTACCTCAAGCTTTGTCTTTGAGAGTGCCGCCCAGGCAGCTGTACGGTTTTCAGGTAAGGACCCTGGAAATATTTACTCTCGTTTTACAAATCCCACGGTCACGGCCATGCAAGAGCGACTTGCCGTGCTGGAGGGCGCGGAAGCGTGTGTGGCAACTTCTTCGGGGATGTCAGCTATACTTGCCTGTGTGCTGGGATTACTCTCAGCGGGAGATCATATTATTGCCTCGCGTAGTTTATTCGGTACAACGGTTAGTCTCTTTACGAATATTCTCAATCGGTTCAATATTGAAACGACTTTTGTATCTGCTACGGATATTAATGAATGGCATTCAGCAGTCAGGACTAATACAAAACTTCTATTTTTAGAAACGCCTTCTAATCCACTGACTGAGATTTCTGATATTCCAGCTCTAGCAGCAATTGCAAAGGGAGTAAATGCATGGTTGGTGGTAGATAATTGCTTTTGCACGCCTATATTGCAGAAACCTTTAGAATTAGGCGCTGATCTAGTGATCCACTCTGCAACCAAGTATTTAGATGGACAAGGGCGAGTGCTCGGTGGGGCAGTATTGGGTAAACGTGATTTACTGATGGACGGAGGTATTTTCGGTTTTTTGCGGACAGCAGGCCCTACATTGAGTGCATTCAATGCCTGGGTTATCCTGAAAGGACTGGAGACCCTTAAAATCAGGATGGATGCCCACTCTGCGCATGCCATGGAGATCGCACGTTGGCTGGAAGTGCAGCCGGGTGTTTCGCGTGTTTTTTATCCGGGTTTAACATCGCATCCGCAGTATGAGCTTGCTAAGCGCCAACAAAGAACCGGTGGAGGTATCGTCACTTTTGAAGTAAAAGGTGGAAAAGAAGTGGCTTGGCGTGTGATAGATGGTACAAGATTAATTTCAATCACAGCAAATCTTGGGGATGCAAAGAGCACGATTACTCATCCAGCTACTACGACTCATGGTCGAATCAGTCAAGAAGCGCGTGATGCTGCAGGGATTAGTGATGGTTTACTGCGTATCGCAGTAGGTCTAGAATCCCCGCAAGACATTAAAGCAGATCTGGCACGGGGATTATCGTCGTAATTTGATTACTTTAGCAGATCTCAGTTTTTGTGATCACTACATCTTCTAACGGAACATTCTGGTGCCCAGCATGGTCTCCAGTTTTTACCTTCTTAATCTTATCAACTACGTCTTTTCCTTCTACTACCTTACCAAAAACGCAGTAGCCAAACCCCTGAGAGGTAGGCGCTGTATAGTTGAGAAAATTATTATCGCTAACATTAATAAAAAACTGTGAAGTCGCTGAGTCAACATCGGATGTTCTTGCCATGGCAATGGTATAGGTATCATTCTTGAGACCATTGGCAGCTTCATTCTTGATAGGAGCCAGTGTCTTTTTCTGCCTCATGCCGGGCTCGTAGCCACCGCCTTGGATCATAAATCCGTCTATGACGCGATGAAACAAAGTGTTGTTATAATGCCCGCTATTAACATAATTTAGAAAATTTTGTGCAGTCACAGGCGCTTTGTCATTATCCAGCTCTATCGCGATGATGCCATAATTTGTATGCAGCTTTATCATATTTATTCCTAAGTTAATGATCAGATGGGGTTGCGAGAAGCTCGATTGATTCAATTACTATCATATTTTTGGGAACGTCGCTAGCAAAAATTCCCTTCGGTCCAGTGGGTGTTGCTGCTATTTTATTGACGACATCCATGCCTTTGGTTACTTTGCCAAACACCGTATAGCCATAGCCCTGTATAGTCTGGGCAGTGTGATTGAGAAATGAATTATTCGCAACGTTGATAAAGAATTGTGCTGTTGCAGAGTGTGGATCACCGGTTCTTGCCATGGCGATTGTACCAATCTCATTTCTTAGGCCATTAGCAGCCTCATTCTCGATAGGCTGTTTAGTTGGTTTCTGGATGAGCGACTGATCGAATCCTCCTCCTTGGATCATGAAGTTTGCGATAACACGATGAAATATGGTTCCATTATAAAAACCTTCATTTACGTAACTTAAGAAATTCTCTACTGTTTTAGGTGCTTTATCAGCATAGAGTTCCAAAGTGATCGAGCCAAGACTGGTATTGATTCTGATTTCTGGCTGAGCAGCAAAAAGAGTAGTGCTGATCATCAGTAAGAAGACGGAGAGAAATCGGGTCATGGTAATTCCTGTTCAGTAAGTGCATGCGCCGCGTCAGAAAGTAATCTCTTCCTTATGTTACAATCCCACGGTTTTGCTATGAGGTAAGATGGAGTTTTATCTTTTTATTAAATATAAAATTCTGTGATTCGCGAATTTTACCAAGAAGATCGTTTCTCTCACAATTATTCATTCGCTGTGATGCTTAAAATTTATAACACCCTGACTCGAAAAAAACAGAATTTTATTCCTTTAATACCTGGTGAAGTCAAAATGTATGTGTGCGGTATGACCGTGTATGATTTCTGTCATCTGGGCCATGCGCGTGTTATGGTAGTCTTTGATACGGTTGTGCGCTGGCTAAAAATGGTTGGCTTTAAAGTGACTTATGTGCGTAATATCACGGATATTGATGACAAAATCATTAAGCGTGCTCATGAAAATGGTGAATCAATCGATACCCTGACCAAACGTTTTATCGAGGCCATGCATGTAGATGCGGCAATGCTGGGTGTTGCGCAACCTACGCACGAACCGCGTGCAACACAATGTGTTGAAAGTATGATCACCATGATTCGTATCCTTATTCAAAAGGGATTTGCATACGCCGCAGATAATGGGGATGTATTTTATGCTGTCCACCAATTCCCTGATTACGGAAAGCTTTCTGGGAAATCACTCGAAGATCTGCGTGCGGGCGAGCGGGTGGAGATCGATCTCAATAAAAAAGATCCATTGGATTTTGTTCTATGGAAAGCGACTAAACCAGATGAGCCCTGCTGGGATTCCCCATGGGGAAAGGGGCGCCCGGGTTGGCATATTGAATGTTCAGCGATGAGTGAGCATTATCTGGGTGAGCATTTTGACATTCATGGTGGTGGCCAGGATCTGCAATTTCCTCATCACGAGAATGAAATAGCACAAAGCGAGGGCGCACATGATCATCCTTATGTTAATTATTGGATGCATAATGGCTTTGTGCGTGTTGATAACGAGAAGATGTCGAAATCATTGGGAAATTTTTTCACAGTACGGGAAGTTCTGACACGCTATCAACCAGAAGTCGTGCGTTTTTTTATTTTGCGTGCACATTATCGTAGTCCGTTGAATTACTCAGATGAACATCTGAACGATGCCAAGAATGCACTTGATCGGCTTTATATCGCGTTAAAAGAGTATGACGTGCCAGTCACTACTGAAATAAGCTGGGATGATCCTTATGCTAAACGTTTTATGGCTGCGATGAATGACGATTTCAATACTCCTGAAGTCATCGCTGTCCTGTTTGATCTCGCAGGGGAGATTAATAGAACAAGTAGTTTCCAGCATGCAACACTGCTTAAAACATTGGGCGGGATATTGGGGTTGTTGCAGCAAAATCCACAAAAATATCTACAATATGATTTTTCAACGGAAAAAAGCCTGTTTTCGCAAGAAGATATCGAACGAATGATTCAGCAGCGTTTGGAAGCGCGAAGAAAGCGAAATTTTGTTCAGGCTGACAATATTCGTAAACAGCTTTTGGACGTAGGCATTATTCTGGAAGATGGCGCGCAGGGTACAACCTGGCGCCGTCAGTAATGCTTTCTAACTGAAAGCAATGAGATTCCAGTTTCTCAGTTGACGCTGGGAAGGAATAATCAATAAATGCTATGAGTGTGGGAATATCTGAGCTGGGCGTCATGACCATAGATCCACTGGTTGAGCAAATGACGGGCTGAATGAATAATTTCTGATGCTGTCATTCCTATCGGGCCATGCAGCGTTTCAAGTAAATTATCTGCTGCTGCACCATGCAGATAAACTGCCAGTAACAGTGCATTCTCTGAAGATACTCCCTGTGCGAGTAAGGCCCCTATCATACCGGACAGCACATCGCCCGTTCCTGCACTGCTCAAACCTGGATTGCCGCTGGTATTGAAGTAACAATGACCGTTTGGCAGCATGCAAATGCTGCCTGCTCCTTTTAGTACAAGTGAGCAGTTAAAATCCTTGACTAAATTCTCTGCTGCTTGCATACGATGGCTCTGAACAGTAGCAATATCAGTATTGAGCAGCCGCGCCGTTTCAGCAGCATGAGGCGTGAGGATAGACGGAGCTTTGCGCATGCGTAACGTGCTGGCAAGTTCAGGATAGCAGGCAATGAGATTGAGTGCATCTGCATCCAATACCAGCGGTAAGGAGGTATGTAAGGCCTTCTCCAGGTAAAGACAGGCAGCGATTTCCTTTCCCAATCCTGGACCCACGATCAGGCAATTTAAGTGATTCAGTTCGAAGAGATCATCAACCGATCGCAGCATGAGTTCTGGTTGAGTGGGATCAATACTGATCGGTTGATCGACAATCAGGCCAAGGTAGACGCGTCCGGCTCCTAATTTAAGTGCAGCTGACCCTGCTAATAGCGCTGCTCCTACCATGCCCGATGATCCACCAATAATGCCAACACTGCCAAAAACTCCTTTGTGGCTGTTAATTGGGCGAGGGGCAGGCAATAATCTTTTTATCATGGTTTCGTCGAGCAACCATGATCGGGGGGGGGGCATGGAAATTGCATCAAGATCCAGATTGCACAGAATGATTTCCCCAGAATATTCGCAGCCCTCATGTGTCAGAAGACCTGGCTTCAGACCGATAAAAGTAACCGTGATCGTTGCTTTGACGGCAGCATTAGGGGCAACTCCGCTATCTGCGCTAAGACCACTTGGAATATCGAGCGCAAGCACCGGTAAATTCATGTTATTGACGGCTTTGATCAGATGCTGGTATTTTTCACCCAATGGATGTTTTGCAGGGTTTAGGCCAATGCCAAATAGGCCATCGATGACGACATGCCATAGCCCCGAAGACGGGATTTCACTATGCAATTTGCCTCCTGCACGCAGCCAGTTTTCTAACGCCCGGCCAGCGTCCTGAGATAAATGGGAGGATGCTCCAGTGAAAACCGTAGTAACCTGAAAACCCCATGCATGCAGATGGCGTGCTGCGACAAAGGCATCTCCCCCGTTATTACCTGGCCCGGCTAGCACCAGCACTTTGTTTTTATCGTTAACCAGTAATCTATCCTTGACGATATACGCAGCAGCTAAGCCGGCTTTTTCCATTAAACTAGGAGAATTAGGCAGGGCGGCAGCGAGCTGCTCGATTTCACGAATTTCAGGGGTGGAATAGACAGGGGTCGGGTTATTCATCTGATTGTGCGCCTTCTCGTGTAAAATTATTATTCTCAATTCAACGGACTATTTTTTTGATGCTCCAATTTCGAGGCCATAAGGCACTATCCCAATTTCGGTTACAAAAATTATCTGATCTGATCAAAGCCATCGTACCGCAATTTTCGGCTATTGACGCCGAATACTGGTATTTTTGTGAAACCAGCCGCGATTTGGATCAGGATGAATTAAACATTCTGCAGAAGTTACTCAACATTGAGCCAGCTCGTCAATCACATGTGCCAAAGGGTGAGCTTTTACTGGTGTTACCGCGCCCCGGCACCATTTCACCTTGGTCATCCAAAGCAACGGACATTGCTCATCATTGCGGACTTGATATAACTGAAAGAGTAGAGCGGGGTATTGCATTTTATATTCAGCATGAAACGGCCCTTTCTCATGAGAATAAGCGTGCAATCGAAGCGGTTATCCATGATCGCATGACTGAAGCGGTTTTTCATTCATTGTCTGAAGCAACGATTTTGTTTCGCCACTTTGAGCCAGCAGCTCTCAAAGAAGTGGATATCCTGAAAGGTGGGATTGAAGCTTTAAACAAAGCTAATCAAGAGATGGGATTAGCCTTGTCTCCTGATGAAATTGACTATCTCATAAATTATTTTCTTGAAATTAAGCGTAATCCTACTGATGTCGAGTTGATGATGTTTGCTCAAGCGAATTCAGAGCATTGTCGACATAAGATTTTTAACGCGGACTGGATTATCGATAGCGAGCCAAAGAATCAATCGCTATTTTCGATGATACGTCATACCCATCAACAGTGTCCACAGGGTACGATTGTGGCGTATGCGGATAATGCCGCTATTATCGAAGGGGCAACGATCAATCGATTTTATCCCGGGAAGCATCATGCTTATGGCTATGCAATGGAGCCTACCCATTTGCTCATAAAAGTGGAAACTCATAATCATCCCACGGCCATTTCTCCTTTCCCTGGCGCCGCAACAGGAGTAGGAGGAGAAATTCGTGATGAAGGGGCGACCGGTCGGGGCGCCAAGCCCAAGGCAGGATTAGCCGGGTTTTCTGTTTCCAATCTACGTATTCCAGATTTTATTCAGCCTTGGGAGGCATGGCATGGCTATGAGCAAGAGTGCTATGGCAAGCCGGCCCGTATTGCTTCAGCCCTGGAAATCATGCTGGTGGGACCGATCGGTGGGGCTGCGTTTAATAATGAATTTGGCCGACCTAATCTTGCAGGTTATTTCCGAACATTTGAAGCGCACGTTGCGGGGGAAATACGCGGCTATCACAAGCCTATCATGCTGGCAGGAGGGGTCGGTCAGATTTCCCACCGGCATACTGCGAAGCAGAGTTTCTCGACAGATGCCTTGCTGATTCAACTGGGCGGACCGGGCATGCTGATCGGGTTGGGTGGTGGGGCAGCTTCCAGCATGGATACTGGGACTAACACGGAAGAGCTGGATTTCGATTCGGTACAACGCGGTAATGCAGAAATGCAGCGCCGTGCGCAGGAAGTGATCGATCGTTGCTGGCAGCTGGAGCGGAGCGGGCAACCCAATCTCATTCTTTCAATCCACGATGTCGGTGCAGGAGGGCTGTCTAACGCATTGCCGGAGCTTGTTCATGGCGCAGGGTGCGGGGGACGGTTTGATTTGCGTGCGATTCCTTCGGAAGAATCGGGGATGTCACCGATGCAGATCTGGTGTAACGAAGCCCAGGAGCGGTATGTACTCGCTATCCGGCGTGAATCCTTGGCGTTGTTTCAGGGGATTTGTGAGCGGGAGCGATGCCCCTATGCCGTAGTGGGTGAAACGATTGTTCAGCAGCAGCTTATCGTTTCTGATGAAAAACCGAGCGCTAAACCGATAGATATGCCGCTTTCGGTATTACTGGGTAAGCCGCCCAAAATGACGCGGAAGGTAGCGCATATCTCCAAGACGCTTGTTCCTCTTGATCTGATAGGATTGTCTTTGCAGGAAGCGGCCTATCGGGTTCTGAGATTGCCTGCTGTTGCAGATAAAACTTTTCTGATCGCCATCGGAGATCGGAGTGTGGGTGGAATGACTGCGCGTGATCAAATGGTGGGGCCCTGGCAGATACCGGTGGCAGATGTCGCAGTGACAACCATGGGTTATCAAACCTATCTCGGCGAGGCATTTGCGCTTGGTGAACGCGCGCCCCTGGCACTGATCGATCCGGCAGCGTCAGCGCGCATGGCAGTGGGGGAAGCCATTACCAATATCGCTGCTGCTGCGATAGGTCATCTTAGCGAGATCAAGCTCTCTGCCAACTGGATGGCCGCAGCCGGACATGCCGGTGAGGATGCGGCACTCTATGACGCCGTTCACGCCGTCGCGATGGAATTGTGCCCTCAACTCGGGATCAGCATCCCGGTTGGCAAAGATTCCATGTCCATGAAAACTGCATGGCAGGAGTCAAATGGAGATAAAGACAAGGAACAGAAAGAAGTGATTGCGCCGCTATCGTTGATTATTTCTGCCTTTGCAAGAGTGAGCGATGTACGCAAGACACTCACCCCGCAATTGCGTACTGATTGTGGAGAAACCGAACTTATTCTGATTGATCTGGGAGGGGGGAGAAATCGCCTGGGTGGCTCAGCATTGGCACAAGTTTATGGGCAGTTAGGGAATATTGCACCCGATCTATCGAGTGCGGCTGAAATAGATAAGCTTAAGCGTTTGTTTTCAGCCATACAGGAATTGAATGATGCGGATCAGATTGTCGCTTACCATGATCGTTCAGATGGTGGATTATTTGTGACCTTATGCGAGATGGCTTTCGCGGGACATGTAGGCGTGACGGTCAATCTGGATCAGTTGTGTTTTGATCCGCTGGCCAATGATGTCGATGGTTATGAAATCAAGCCGGAAGTACTGCATGGGAGATTTCTCGAACGCCTGATGGCGGTTTTGTTCAGTGAAGAATTGGGGATAGTGATTCAGACCGAAGTACAACATCATGAGGCAGTGCTACGTACATTGTCCCAAGCCGGATTAGGTCAAGATAGTTTTGTTCTGGGAAACCTTAATGAGCAAGATGAGATCCGTTTCTTACGTAACAATAAAATCGTTTTTCAGGAGAAACGGGTTAATTTGCAGCGCGCTTGGTCGGAAACCACATACCAGATGCAAAAATTGCGTGATAATCCAGCATGTGCGCAACAAGAATTCGATCGTATTCTCGATACCTCAGACCCTGGTCTGAGTGCTGCGCTGACTTTTGCTATCGATGAAGATATTGCTGCGCCCTTTATTCACACTGGCATCCGACCCAAGATGGCTATTCTGCGCGAGCAAGGTGTAAATGGCCATGTTGAAATGGCGGCTGCCTTTGATCGCGCCGGGTTTGATGCCATTGATGTGCATATGAGCGATATTATGGCTGGACGCGTTTCCTTAGGTGACTATAAGGGGTTTGCTGCATGTGGTGGCTTTTCTTACGGGGATGTGCTGGGGGCCGGTGAAGGGTGGGCCAAATCTATCCTGTTTAACGCACGTGCTCATCATGAGTTTCAGTCTTTTTTTGAGCGTAGGGATACGTTCGCGTTGGGTGTATGCAATGGTTGCCAGATGATGAGCAATTTGCATGAAATCATTCCCGGTACTGGTCACTGGCCGCATTTCGAGCGTAATCTCTCCGAGCAATTCGAAGCACGCTTTGTTATGGTTGAGATACCATGCAGTCCCTCACTCTTTTTCGATGACATGGCGGGAAGCCGCTTGCCTATCACGGTAGCCCATGGAGAAGGATATACAGCATTCAGTAGTGATCAGCAACTGGAGTCGGCGTTATCTTATGTCGCATTACGCTTTGTTGATCACCGAGGTGCGCCAACTGAGCGGTATCCATTCAACCCTAATGGGTCGCCACAAGGGATAACCGGGCTGACCTCGATGGATGGCCGGTTTACCATTCTGATGCCCCATCCGGAACGGGTTTTTCGTACTGTACAGCATTCCTGGCATGTGGATACCTGGCTAGAAGATTCTCCATGGATGAGGATGTTCAGAAATGCGCGTAAATGGGTAGGGTAGGTGTCTGGAATCAATTAGGAACCGGATTTGTCTTTCCGAAGGTATTTCTGCGTGGCAATCTAAACCATTAATATTCTCAAGAATAATCAATAAAAATGACTAATTTGAAAGTGAGTGTCCGAAGCGGATTAGTAAGCATAATGTTATTAGCATGGGGGGTATATCCCGACAATTTGCTAGCACAAGTTATCCCGGCCCATAAACCTGAAGTCCGGATCGGTAACTCTGCGCGGGAATGTGTGTCGGCAGCGAATTGGATTATCCCTGGCAAGGGCGCAACTACCTTGCCCGAGATCATGACGCATGCAGCAGATCAATCAGTCATTTTACTGGGTGAAACACACGTTAATCAGGAGCATCACCGTTGGCAGTTGCAAATGCTGGCGGCGCTTTATGCTGCTCGTCCCGATATGGTGATTGGTTTTGAAATGTTTCCACGCCGCATCCAGAAAGTACTCGACCAGTGGGTCGCAGGCGAACTGTCTGAGTCTGCCTTTCTAAAAGCTTCAGAGTGGGATACGGTATGGAGAACTGATGCGAGTCTTTATCTACCATTATTTCATTTTGCACGCATGAATCGTATCCCGATGCGAGCGCTTAATATCGATACACGCCTAAGGAAACAGGTATCCGAGAAAGGTTTTGATGGCGTTCCGGAGAATGAACGCGAGGGGGTGACGCGTCCGGCGCCTCCTAGCCCTGAATATCTCGATTTCCTGTTGCCGATATACGAGTCACATGACCGCAAGGGCAAGAAAAAGGAAGGAGATAGTCGTTATGATCCCGATTTCTTACGATTTGTCGTTGGCCAGCAATTATGGGATCGGGCAATGGCTCAAGAGATTCTTGCAGCGCTCGGCATGCATAGTCGAGGAAAAAGCCCACTAGTTGTTGGTATCATGGGATCAGGGCATATTTTGCGTGGTTTTGGTGTGCCCCATCAATTGAAAGATCTGGGTGTCACGAGAATTACCTCACTGTTACCATGGGATGAGAGCAAATCGTGTGATCAGCTGGTTGCAGGTTATGCAAGTGCGGTTTTTGGCATTGCCCCCTTTGCTGCAGAAACAACACCTTTGCGCCAGCGATTGGGCATCCGCTACGAGATTGCCTTGGAAGATGGGGGGGCACGTATTTTGCAGGTTGAAGAAGGCAGCATAGCTGAAGCAGCCAATATGCGTGAAGGCGATATTATTATGGAAATTGCTGGACTGTCGGTAAAGGAACTGGGTGATATCATCGCTGTGATCAAGCATCAGGCACCGGGTACCTGGTTACCGCTCAGAGTTAAGCGAGGGAATGACGAAATCGAGATCGTTGCCAAATTTCCTGCGCTGGTGAAATGAAGACGCTATCACAATCCAGCTCGCATACTACACAAAGTGTTTGAGTGAGATAATTTTTCGGCATTGCGCTGATTGTCAGCTCGTGCGGAGTGGTAGCAGAGGATCACCTTGGGGTAGATAATGATATTACCGTCACGATTGATCCCATTATTTTTTACGCAATGACTTACCCGATCAGGCGCACCGGCCATACGAATAGCCGAGGTAAAGCAGAGCGTATCAGATTCTGGAGATCTGTTTAATTTGACTCTGGAACAGTCAACACCTATTTATCATTTGCGTGTTCTGGTAGTTAACCGAGAAGGAAGCGCCGCCCATATTACGCGAGGTGATGGTTTATAAATCAGGCAATAAAAAACATCCTGCTGGCAGAGGGTTCTGATGACCTTGAGATTGCCTATACACTGGCTACTAAATTACAAGGTCGCCGACCTGATTTTCTCTGTTGATTTTGTTATACCTTGGCAGAAGGTTCTTAACACAATTCTTTGTTTTTTTCTTGTTGTTTATAAAGGGTAAAATCAAGTTGATGTCTTTGAAGAAGTTTATAGAATTCTGTCCGATTGCGCTTGGCTAACCTGGCAGCTTGCGTGACATTACCCGAAGTCATTTTCAGCAGACGTACCAGGTAATCTCTTTCAAACTGTTTGCGTGCTTCTTCGAACGATACGAGCTGTGTTTCTTCCTTATGCATCGCATCATAAACCAGTTGATATGAAATGAGAGGATTCGCACTCAGGACGACGCTTTGTTCTATTACATTCATCAATTGCCGGATATTACCTGGCCAGGAGGCACTTAGCAGAAGATTGATTGTCTCCGGAGAGAACCCATTGATTTCTTTTTCGTATTTCTCAGCAAATGCGCGAAGAAAATGATTTGCCAGTAAGGGAATATCTTCACGGCGTTGAGCGAGTGAGGGAATAGTTAAACCAACTACATAGAGCCGATAATACAGATCCTCCCGAAAATTTCCTGCAATGATCTCCTCTTTGAGATTACGGTGGGTAGCTGAAATGATCCGGACATCAATTGGGACTGCTTGTGTAGATCCGACGGGTCTGATTACCCTCTCTTGTAGTGCATGCAGTAACTTTACTTGCAGTAGCAAAGGCATGTCACCAATCTCATCAAGAAACAACGTGCCACCTTCAGCTAATTGAAACAAACCTTTATGGTCTCGGATAGCGCCTGTAAAAGCGCCTTTGACATGCCCAAATAGCTCGGATTCCAGTAATTGTTCAGGAATGGCTGCGCAATTGATGGTTACAAAGGGCTGGCAACAACGTTTGGATGCTTGATGAATAGCGCGTGCAAATAATTCTTTGCCAACGCCACTTTCCCCTGAAAGTAGAACACTGGCGTTTCCTTCTGCAACCCGTTCTACTTTAGTGAGAATATCTTCCATTTCAGCATTTTGGGTAATGATGTTTTTGCGCCATGCGACTTGTGATACTTCACTGGATTCGCTATTTCCGTTGTTGCACGTAAGTCTGAATGCCCGATTAATTTGATCGAGTAAGGTTTTGGGATCATAAGGTTTAGTGAGGTAACCAAAAATACCACGCTGAACTGCGGCGACAGCATCCGGGATAGTGCCATATGCTGTCAGGATGATGACCGGTAGCGTTGGAATAGCGTGATGAATATGTTCAAATAATGTCATACCGTCCATCCCACTCATTTGCATGTCACTAATGACAAGATGGGGGCGTATGATGTCCAAGCAATTCAGCGCTGTTTCAGCACTGGTTGCTACGATAGTTTCAAATCCCGCAGCGGTTAAACGTATTGAGAGTAATTCAAGAAGATCTGAGTCGTCATCGACAAGTAAGATTTTTTTAGGCTGTACCATATATTTTTACTCAAGGTGTTATTCTTCGGATTGGGTTCTTTTCCATATTTTTAATTGGGTTTTTTTCCATACTTTTTATTGCGTCTATTCTATTTTGCAGAGTTTGAGCATGTTCTTCCGATACTTTTAATCTTTGCAATAAATTTTTTGTATGAGTTTTTGCAATTTGTTGTTCTGTAAGCAGTAAAACTAATAATTTCTTGAAACTAGCCAAATTAGGCGGTAGCGTTATATCCTGTGGCCAGTTATTCAATAAATCAAGAGCAGTGTGGGTATCTGTGAAAACCGTATTGGGTAAGCTAATAAGTAAGATATATTTAAGACGGCTTTCGGGATCGGTATTATTTTTGAAGTGATTTTTAGCATAATTGTATTCCCAAGCTAATTGGAAAGTATTCTTTTCCTGTAGCAGATCATGATACAACATCAATTTATCGAGGCTGTTGTATTGGTCAGATTTATCTTGCTGAAGAGTTTGTTCGGTAAAAATGACTGCTGATTGTTGAGCAGGCGTTACTGTGCATCCGATTAATGTAGCAGAAAATATGAAAAGTAATATGGACTTGAAAGTGACACTCATGGTTGTGCTTCAGGGTCATGGATAGGCAAAATCAGACGGAGATGGGCTCCTTGTCCAATATGTTTAATGAGTTCAATATCTCCACCGTGTGCGAGCGCATATTCTCGGGCAATGGATAATCCAAGCCCAGTTCCTCTGATATGGCTATTAGGTATACTGCGCCCCTGATAAAAGGGTTCAAATATTTTATCCTCGTCGGTGATATCAATACCAATGCCATTGTCAATGATGTCGAGTTGGATGATTTGACCGATTTGTATCGTAGAGATTTTGATGCTGCCTCCCTGTGGGGAGAATTTTATGGCATTTGATAAAAGGTTATCAATAATAATGCCAATTTTCTGCTTGTCGCATTCAAGTAGCAGATCTGGGGAAGTCAACTCAATCTTTATTTTTCTGCTCATAATGGAAAGATTCTGATCTTTCAATATATTGGTGATGATGTGAGCTAGATTTGTGCGCTGTTTAATGAGTGCAGTTTTGTCTGCTTGAAGTGCACTAAAGCTCAATAAATCTTCAATGCGTTTCTGCAATTGAATACTGCTAGTATGGAGAATATCCGCTATTTGTTGCTGTTTCTTATTAAGATTACCGGTTATTCCTTCTGCAAGGAGATTAGCACCTTCACGAATGGCGGTGAGGGGTGTTTTAAGTTCATGAGAGACATGCCGCAAGAACAGAATTTTCTGTTCTTCTAATTTAAGCAAGCGGCGGCGCATCCAGTCCAGGCGAGAGCCTAAGTATTTTAAATTTTCCGGCCCATTGATTCGTACCGCGCTGGATAACTTACCCTGTCCCATATTATAAATTGCTTCATCAAGCTGGCGAAGTGGACGAGCCATGAACACCGAGAAAGTAAGTGCCAGCGAGATAACAAATGGAATCAGAATGACTAATTCCCATTCTACCAAAGTACGGGCATGTGCGGCCATTTCACTCATTTCGTTTACGTTCTGCCCAATTAACTGATAATTTTCTGTAGAAAAATCCTGAGCAAGGATAAGCAGAGAGGCAAATTGATCGAGCAAATCTCGCAAATTCTGAGGTGTGTCATATGAAGCCAGTATTTCGCGAAAAATCGTTGTCTCAAATAATCGTAATTTTTCCAATAAAAGCTGTTGTTTGAGATGGGGAGAAACTTCAAGCAGCTTTATCGCTGTTTTCTCAAAATTGACGTGTGCCTGAAAATAACCTTTGAGTAAGGATAAATCTTCCAAGATATGTGCGTGCTGTACACTTCGCTCCATGTCAATGATTTCATCAATGAGTATACTGCTGCCATGTGTAATTTGTGTTGCTTGATAAACAGTTTTGCGGCTTTGTTCGGCAAGCTGATCAATACGTGTCGCACTATAGATTAGCGCGGCGATCAATGGTAAGCCTATTATTGAGAAGCCAAGCAAAATTAATTTTAAAAATGACCTGGGATTATGGCGTAGTTCTGTTTGGCGGATAGTATCCGATTTATCATCTGTATTTGATGTGACATAATCTATCGCAATTCTCATTACATCTGTCCTTTTTGTTTTCTATCACCCAGCCATGTTTTTTTTATAAAAATAAAGACTTTAAGCGGTTTTTCTAAATTACAACTTATTATATTGAGGATGAGAGAGCTTTCTGATGTATGTGAAACAAGCGACAAATGCTGGATTTGTCGCGCCTATATTACTGCCGTATTCTAGGAAATCAATTCGAATTCTTTTCGTTTCAAGATAGTATTCTGGGCTTGTGGTGAAGTGTCTGGATAATCAAGGCTATAGTGCAATCCACGGCTTTCATGGCGTAACTTTGCACTTTGCACAATTAAATCAGCAGTCGTAACCAGGTTGCGTAGCTCTAACAAATCACCTGTTACGCGGAAATTAGTATAGTACTCGTTGATTTCCTCATGTAGCAGATTTATGCGGTTTTGAGCACGCTGCAAGCGTTTATTGGTTCGTACGATTCCTACGTAACTCCACATGAAGCGGCGTAATTCATCCCAGTTATGCGAAATCACGATTTCCTCGTCTGCGTCTGTTACACGGCTTTCATCCCATTTTGGTAGTGATATAGGAGGTACTGGTGATTGATTGAGGATATCCTTGGCTGCAGCTTGGCCGAATACCAAACACTCTAGTAAAGAATTGCTGGCTAATCGGTTGGCACCATGTAATCCAGTATGAGCGGTCTCGCCAATGGCATATAAGTTGTCTAGATCAGTTTTGCCATTTCGATCAGTAACAATACCGCCGCATGTGTAATGTGCAGCGGGAACGACTGGGATGGGTTGGCGGGTGATATCAATCCCTAATTCGTGGCATCGAGCATAAATAGTGGGGAAGTGCTGCTTGAGGAAACCGGGCGATTTATGAGAAATATCCAGATAAACACAGTCAAGACCTCTTTTTTTCATTTCAAAATCAATAGCACGTGCGACAATATCTCGTGGCGCAAGTTCCGCGCGCACATCATGTCTAGGCATAAAGCGCTCGCCATTGGGAAGTTTTAATAATCCCCCTTCACCTCTAACGGCTTCACTAATTAGGAAAGATTTAGCATGCGGGTGATAAAGGCAGGTAGGGTGAAATTGAATAAATTCCATGTTGGCGATCCTGCAACCTGCACGCCATCCCATGGCGATACCGTCACCCGTGGCAGTATCGGGATTAGTTGTATAAAGATAGACTTTACCAGCCCCTCCTGTCGCTAATACCGTGCTGTGGGCAGCAATGGTGTGAATTTTATCTGCTTTAATATCCAATACATAAGCGCCATAGCATCGAGCATTCTGTTTGCCGGGATGATGAGGTAATTTAGAGCTTGTGATCAGATCAACTGCGATATGATGCTCGAGGATGACAATATTGGGATGTGTACAAATTTGCTTACTTAGCGTAAGTTGCACAGCTTTACCAGTGGCGTCATTGGTGTGAATAACTCGACGCACACTATGCCCACCTTCTTGTGTAAGGTGATACCCTGTTTCATTATTGTTATCGCGTGTAAAGTTGACTCCCTGAGAAATCAGCCATCTGACAGCCTGAGGTCCATTTTCAACTACGTAGCCTGTAATTGTTTCATCACATAATCCGGCGCCGGCAACCAATGTGTCGCGGATATGAGAATCAGAAGAGTCCTCCATTGAAAGCACTGCGGCAATTCCCCCTTGAGCCCAGGTACTGGAGCTATCATGTAATGTTCGTTTAGTGACAATAGCTACTTTCTGAGTTTGTGCTAGATTGAGTGCAAGCGTAAGCCCAGCTAGGCCACTGCCGATAATCAGCGTATCAAAATGATATTGTTGCATCGAATAGTCTTAATTTATTTGTAAACTAAAGTTGTCAAGATTGTCTATCAATCATAACTCAATAACTAAAGTTTCGTTGAAACTCTTATTGAGTAAAAATAGTGAACTAATCTGAATGATTTATTGTCTCTAATCCGATTTGTAATAGCTCACAACGGATCTCCGAACGGGCATAAACAGGTATACTTTGCTGACTGCTCAATTTAAAATTTGAGTGGCTGCATCAAAAGTTATCTATTTTTTAATTTCGGGGAACTGATGGCATGGGTGATCGTGAAATCGATCAACAATTGGTTGAACGTGTGCAGCATGGTGATAAGCGTGCTTTTGATTTGCTAGTGATCAAATATCAGAGAAAATTGGCACGTCTATTATCACAGTTTATTCGTGATGCTGCGGAGGTTGAAGATATTTCTCAAGAAACTTTTATTAAGGCTTATCGCGCTTTACCGTCATTTCGTGGTGAGAGTGCCTTTTATACTTGGTTATATCGTATCGGCATCAATACAGCAAAAAACTTTCTTGTATCCCAAGGAAGAAAGGTACCCACGACCGTTAATGAGTTTGATAATGAAGATGCAGAGAATTTTGAAGAGGCAGGTAAATTACGGGAAGTAAGTACTCCTGAAAGTGAACTGATGAGTAAACAAATTGCTCAAACGGTTAATCAAACATTAGACGCGTTACCTGAAGAATTAAGGACTGCGATTGTTCTAAGGGAAATTGAAGGTTTAAGTTATGAAGAGATTGCGAGCATTATGAATTGCCCCATAGGTACAGTTCGTTCTCGCATATTTCGTGCACGAGAGGCCATAGCTGAGAAACTGCGGCCTTTATTGGGAACAGGAAAAGACAAAAGGTGGTAATGGTAATGAAGGGGTGGTTATATGAAAAGTAAAATATCAGAGCTGATGGATGGTGAACTTGATACGGTGAATGCCGATGAGATAATCACAGAATTGAAGAAGAAAAATGATTTATTAAGTGATTGGGAAACATATCATATGATCAGTGAGGCGCTACGGCAATCTACTACATCACTTTCAATTGATGTGGCAAGACGAGTCAGTGATCGATTGATAAGCGAACCGATCTTATTTACGCCACGTGTATCACAATTGCATAAACGGAAATTAATTGCTCTTTCAGCTGCTGCTTCCTTTGCTGCCTTGGTAAGTGGATGGTTAATAATGCAAGCAACGGGCATTCAGCAGGAAGTGCTTATTGCTGAAAAGGTGAATAGTAACACCATTGTTCAAGTTGATCATCCTAATGTTTTTCTACCTTCCTCAGCCCTTACACTTCCATTTGTTCCTCAGCATGTTGGTGATTATTCATTGACTCATAGAGGGTTTCTACCTAATACGATGATGCATGTGCCGGTAACGGGCGAATATCAGGTTGAAGAAAAGGAAGAAAAATCTAGGTAGGACTTCATAAATTTCGAGTGAATTGTTCTTGATGAGCTTCTAAGGTTGAAGTGTCATGGTTTGCTAGATCGGCATCAACAAGGATTTTTGATCAAGTAAATAGCTGCTATCATTCTTTGTAAGATTTAGCCACATTTCTATTTGATTATTATATTTCCAGTATTTTACTAATTCTTTTATCAAGAAAAAATATGCAAAAATTTGTTTTACTGTGCCTCTTAATAATTTCTTCAATCAGTTCCATTCATTCAAAGGAACTGCCTGATTTTACCGGCTTAGTTGAGCAATATGGAGAAGCGGTTGTAAATATAAGTACAGTACAAACACAGCAGATTGCTGGGAGTCAGATTTTTCCAGAAATTCCTAATCTTCCTGAAGATTCTCCTTTTTTTGAGTTTTTTCGCAGGTATATGCAACCATTTTCAGGTCCTAGGAAGTATGAATCCAGATCACTAGGCTCTGGTTTCATTATTAGTAAGGATGGCTATATCCTGACTAATGCGCATGTGGTTGAATCTGCCAATGAGATTACAGTAAAACTGAATGATAAAAGAGAGTTTAATGCACAGGTCATTGGTACGGATCATAAAACTGACGTGGCCCTCATCAGGATCGATGCAAAAGACCTGCCGGTGGTGACCCAAGGTGATCCGGATAAACTTAAGGTAGGGGAGTGGGTTATTGCAATTGGCTCTCCCTTTGGTTTCGAAAATAGCGTGACAGCAGGGATAGTAAGTGCCAAAGGTCGCTCGCTTGCTCAGGAAAGCTATGTTCCTTTCATCCAGACAGATGTGGCGATCAATCCTGGAAATTCCGGTGGCCCCCTTTTTAACATGAAGGGAGAAGTGGTCGGTATCAATTCGCAGATTTATAGCCGGACAGGTGGCTTTATGGGATTGTCTTTCGCTATTCCAATCAATGTGGCAACGGAGATTGCTGATCAACTTAAGGCACATGGGAAGGTTTCACGCGGGAAACTTGGTGTCATGATTCAGGAGATGACCGAGGAACTGGCTGAATCCTTTGGCTTATCTCAATCACGTGGCGCACTGGTTGTTTCTGTAGAAAAAGATGGCCCGGCAGACAAAGCAGGAGTCGAGGTGAGAGATGTCATTTTGAAATTTGACGGTAAGGATATCGCTATTTCCAGCGATTTGCCGCGTATCGTGGGGAATACTAAACCCAAATCCAAAGTATCGGTGCAGGTCTGGCGTAATGGTGCCACCAAGAATCTCACTGTTTCCGTTGGGGAAATGCCATCAGATGAAAGTGAGCACGGTCGAAAACAAAGCAAAACACCTGATACTTCTAACCGTCTTGGATTGGCCCTGAGCGAGCTCTCTGACAGACAGAAGAAACAGCTCGGTGTAGAGAACGGATTGTTGGTCGAAGAAGCGCAAGCTGGTGTTGCGAGCCGTGCCGGCATACGTGAAGGTGATATTATTCTCGGATTCAATAACCGGGATGTCAAAACGATTAAACAATTTAATCAACTACTTAACAAGGTTGAGAAAGGACGGAATATTGCATTGTTGATAAAAAGGGGCGATATGACTACTTTCATTACAATGAAGCTCGATAATTAAAAATACATATGATGCCTGATTCTATGAAAAAGCTGATTGTGTATGGCCGAAGAGATTGTCATCTGTGCCAGGAAATGATTGCATCATTGCAGAAATTACAGAAGCAAATCCAGTTTGAATTTGAAGTGATTGATATTGACAGTGATCCTGAGCTGGTTAGTCAGTATAATGAGCGAATTCCCGTATTGGTATCGGCAACGGGAAAACAAGACGAAATCTGCCATTATTATCTCGATGATGCTGCGTTAGATGCGTATTTTGCTAAAGTTCGATAGAATGCTGTCGGCTAACCAAGGTCGACATTTTTTTATTCGAAAGTAAATCAGACCGTTATTACACACTAACAAAAAGATTCCTGATATTTAAAACTCCAACCGAATGCTACACATTCGCAATTTTTCTATTATCGCGCATATCGATCATGGTAAATCCACATTAGCTGATCGTATCATACAGTTTTGTGGTGGCTTATCTGATCGAGAGATGGAAGAGCAAGTGCTTGACTCTATGGACTTGGAGCGTGAACGTGGCATCACGATCAAAGCTCAGACTGTTGCATTGAGATACCAGGCACGTAATGGTCAGACTTTTCTGCTGAACTTGATTGATACACCTGGCCATGTCGATTTCTCTTATGAAGTGTCGCGGTCCTTAGCTGCCTGTGAAGGTGCTTTATTGGTGGTGGATGCTTCCCAGGGAGTAGAAGCTCAGACAGTGGCTAACTGCTATACCGCTATCGAGCAGGGTGTCGAGGTGATACCGGTATTGAATAAGATTGATTTGCCTGCTGCTGACCCGGATCGAGTGATTGCAGAAATAGAAGATATCATCGGAATAGATGCTGAGGATGCCTTGCGTGTTAGCGCTAAAACGGGTGAAGGCATACAGGATGTGCTCGAGGCAGTCGTTAAGCGTATCCCCGTACCTAAAGGAGATGTTGGCGCACCATTAAAAGCACTCATCATCGACTCGTGGTTTGATAATTATGTCGGTGTAGTGATATTGGTGCGAGTAGTAGATGGTACCTTGAAAGCCGGAAATAAGATCATGTTGATGGCCAGTCGAGCCACGCATTTATGTGAACAAGTCGGTGTATTTTTGCCTAAAGCCGAAAATCGTGATTTACTGAGCGCGGGCGAAGTAGGCTTCGTTATCTCTGGCATCAAGGAATTGAAGTCAGCCAAGGTAGGCGATACTGTCACATTGGCTGATAATCCTGCAGCTGAACCTTTGGTCGGGTTTAAAGAAATCAAGTCGCAGGTATTTGCCGGGCTTTATCCGGTCGAGTCCAATCAATATGATGCATTACGTGCTGCCTTAGAAAAGTTGCAGCTTAATGATGCATCGTTGCAGTTTGAGCCAGAAACATCGCAAGCACTCGGGTTTGGTTTCCGTTGCGGCTTTCTAGGTTTGCTCCATTTGGACATTGTTCAGGAGAGGCTGGAGCGGGAATATGATATGGATCTTATCACCACCGCGCCAACAGTGGTTTATCAGGTTGCGCTGCGTGATGGTACGGTTGCTGAAATTGAGAATCCATCAAAAATGCCCGAGCTCTCCAAAATTGAAGAGATTCGAGAACCCATTATTACCACCACGATATTAGTTCCAGAAGAATATGTAGGAACGGTTATGTCCCTGTGTACCGGAAAGCGTGGTACCCAAAGAAATATGCAATATATGGGCAGGCAAGTCATGCTGGTTTATGAAATGCCGCTAAATGAAGTGGTCATGGATTTTTTTGATAAGCTAAAATCGGTGAGTCGTGGGTATGCTTCGCTGGATTATGAATTCAAAGAGTTCCGCGCATCCGATCTGGTTAGACTCGATATACTGATTAATAGCGAAAAAGTGGATGCGTTGTCGTTAATCGTGCATCGTGCCAGTAGCCAGCAAAGAGGTCGTGAATTAGCGCAAAAGATGCGCGAGCTTATTCCGCGTCAAATGTTTGATATCGCAGTGCAAGCAGCAATTGGTGCGCATGTCGTGGCAAGAGAAAATGTTAAAGCATTACGTAAGAATGTTTTGGCCAAATGCTATGGTGGGGATATAACGCGCAAACGTAAGTTGCTTGAGAAGCAGAAAGCGGGGAAAAAACGTATGAAACGAGTCGGTAATGTAGAGATTCCCCAGGCAGCATTTCTGGCCATTCTGCAGGTTGGCAAATAATAGGTTGCTATAAGATCAAATTAACTGAGTGATAACCATGAATATTTGCCCTTTCTATTATGTTATAAGCTTGATTTATCATTAAGGAAAATGAAATGAATTTTCCTTTAGTGTTACTCATCTTATTGATCGTGACCGGCAGTATCTGGCTGCTCGATTTTCTTTTTTTGAAACATAAGCGCGAGAACGATATTGCAGAACCATGGTGGGTGGAGTATCCCAAAAGTTTTTTTCCTATCATCTTGATCGTTTTCTGTCTTCGTTCTTTTTTGGTAGAACCATTCAAGATCCCTTCAGGATCGATGATACCCACATTACTGGTAGGAGATTTTATACTGGTAAACAAATATACCTATGGAATCCGGTTGCCAGTTATCAATCATAAGATAATTGATATGAATCAACCCAAACGAGGGGAGGTCATGGTATTCCGTTATCCGGAAGATCCTTCGATAGATTATATTAAACGAGTGATTGGTTTGCCTGGAGATATCGTTGCTTACCGTAATAAGAAACTGAGCATTAATGGTGTACCAATAGAAATGAAATTAGATGGAGATTATAAATATATTGAATCAGGGCTTGCTTATATTTATACCCAGCGCTTCAAGGAATTTGTAGGAGAGAAAAGTTACAACATTCTTATCAATCAAGAGATACCTAATATAATGTTATCGAGTGTGCATTATTTTCCTTTCAGAGAGAATTGTGTATTCGACAGGACAGGATTTACTTGTAAAGTACCTGATGGAAATTATTTTATGTTGGGTGATAACCGTGATGGCAGTAGCGATAGTCGTTATTGGGGGTTTGTTCCAGAGGAAAATATTGTTGGAAAAGCTTTTATGATTTGGTGGAATTTTAGTGACTTGGGTCGAATCGGGTTGTCGATAGAATAATGAATTCAGGAATGGGATTTGGGATAGAGAAAATATGCGTCATGTGATGAGAAAAAAACAGCAAGGTATCGGTCTTTCTGGGTTGTTAATTTGGTCAGCAGTTGTCGTTATGATCGCTATTCTGGGAATGAAATTAATTCCATCGTATATAGAATATGCTGCAATCAAGCGTGCATTAGTTGCCATAGCCAGTGACCCAAGCTTGCAGAATGCTCATCCCAGGGAAATACGCCAATCTTTCGACAAACGCGTAACTATCGATAATATTGCAACTGTGAATAGTCGCGATATTGAAATTAGTAAAGTAGGCGAGCAAACCGTTCTTAGCGTAAGCTATTCGGTTAAAAAGCCTTTATTTGCTAATGTTTCTTTAGATATTGATTTTACTGCTGCAAGTAATCAATGAGCTCATCTGGCTTGGATACACGTCACTTACAAAGCTTTTCAATTACAGGTCCTAACGATTTCTTTCACAAAATTGGCTATGTTTTTAAGCAGCCGGAATTGTTGCAGGAGGCGTTGACACATCGAAGCTTTGGTTCCCCGCATAACGAGCGCCTTGAGTTTCTTGGGGACAGTGCATTGAATTGTGCTGTGTCTGCGTTACTGTTCAAACAGCTCCCGCACCTACCGGAAGGAAATTTATCAAGACTCCGTGCTAATCTTGTTAATCAACACGCATTATTTGAGCTTGCATCGGCACTGAGTTTAGGTGATTTAATCAGGCTAGGCGAGGGAGAACGAAAAAGCGGAGGACATCACCGCCCCTCTATTCTTGCTAATGCACTGGAAGCAGTGATAGGTGCTATTTACCTGGAAGGTGGATTCCTTGAAGTTGAAAATTTTGTTAACAATCTTTATAAACCATTATTACAAAATTTGGATCTCGAAACCTTAGGTAAGGATCCTAAGACGATGCTGCAGGAATATTTGCAGGGTCGCAGGGTTGCCCTGCCGGAATATACTATCATCACTACGAGCGGGGAAGCGCATCGGCAGAAATTTAGAGTAGAATGCGTCATTCCAAAGCTTAATATTCGAACGATAGGTGAGGGAACCAGTCGCCGCAGGGCTGAGCAGGAAGCTGCAAAGCAGGCATATGAATTAGTCATGCATAGCTAATTCATCAAAATTCCTTGATTACTGGGAACACCCATCACTTCTTTTTTGGCCCTTCGCTAGTTTGATTCATTTTATTCGTACTTATACCTTTAAATTACCTGTGTATTTATAAACTTAATATTTTGAAGGGATAATAATGTACGATTCCAAGCTATATCAAAATAACACTAAATAAGAGCAGAAATATCCCATTTTATGGATTCCCCTCATTTCAGAACGGGTTATGTTGCCATTGTTGGACGCCCTAATGTCGGTAAATCTACTTTACTTAACCATTTGATCCAACAAAAAATCAGTATTACCTCTAAAAAGGCGCAGACAACACGGCATCGTATCAATGGTATTTTGACGGATGAGCAATCTCAATTTATTTTCGTTGATACACCAGGTTTTCAAACTCGCTATAGTAACCAGCTTAATCATATGATGAACCGGACAGTCATTCAAAGCATGCGGGAAGTCGATATCGTGCTGTTCGTGATCGAAGCGATACGTTTTGATGAACGTGATGAGAAGATACTAGAGCTGGTGCCTATTGACAGACCCGTTATTCTTGTAATTAACAAAATTGATCAATTAGAGAATAAAACCCAACTACTCCCATTCATGGAGAGTATGGCTAAAAAATTTAGCTTTGCTGGCATCGTTCCCGTCAGCGCGGCGAAGGAAGTACAACTGACTGAATTAATCGATGTGGTCCGGCCTTATTTGCCAGAAAGCCCGCCTTTGTTTGACAAAGATGAGATTAGTGATCGAAGTGAGCGTTTTCTTGCTGCTGAGATGATCCGTGAGAAATTATTTCGTTTGATGGGCGAGGAGATTCCTTACTCAACCAGTGTACTCATAGACCAATTTACAGTAGAAGGAAATCTACGGCGAATTTTTGCCTGTATTCTAGTCGAGAAGGCAAGTCAGAAAGCTATCGTGATAGGTAAAAATGGCGAAAAAATTAAAATAGTTGCTACCCAAGCGCGTAAAGATATGGAAAAATTGTTTGGTAGCAAAGTATATCTCGAAGTCTGGGTCAAGGTGAAAAGTGGCTGGGCAGATGATGTCAGTACTTTAAAGAACTTGGGATATGAATGAGATTGAAGAATCTAAATGTTTAATAATAGAACAATGCACTCATGAGTCCGGCTTAACCCGAATATTTCATAAATTGGCACGTGCCCTCACTTGTCTTTTGATTAATAGGAAAGATTTTGCTCAGTCGGGTGTATGAGTCACTACACCCCTTTTTCTTAAAACTTCCCTATTAATCAAAATCCTGCGTGATGATCACGCGAATTTATGAAATATTCGGGTTAAAGTGGATGAAGAGTTTCTTTGATTTTGCTTAAAGGTAGATAACCATCATGATTGCTTTGGGTGTCAATATTGATCATGTCGCGACACTGCGCCAGGCACGGGGAACGACTTATCCGGATCCAGTTGAAGCAGCATTAATTGCTGAGTCTGCTGGCGCAGATGCCATCACGCTCCACTTGCGTGAGGATCGCAGGCATATCCAGGACCGGGATGTGGAAATTTTGCGCGAGCGACTTCAAACCCGGATGAATCTGGAAAGCGCAGTGACTGAAGAGATGATTGCCTTTGCGTGTCGCATCAAACCTCATGATGTATGTCTCGTTCCAGAGCGTCGTGAGGAATTGACTACGGAAGGAGGACTGGACGTGGTGCGGCATTTCGAACAAGTAAAACAGGCTTGTAGCAAGTTGGCAGACGCCGGTATCCGCGTATCGTTGTTCATTGATGCCGAACGCCGGCAAATAGATGCGGCAGCCAGAGCAGGCGCACCAGTCATTGAGATTCATACAGGCCATTATGCAGATGCCAAAGATGACAATGCGCAACAATGCGAGCTGGAAAAAATTTGCACAGCCGTTACCTGTGGTATCAGTCAAGGATTAAAAGTTAACGCTGGTCATGGACTGCATTACCAAAATACCCGGCCCATTGCAGCGATACAAGGTCTTTCTGAACTCAATATCGGACATGCTATTGTGTCACATGCATTATTCGTTGGATTAGCGCAAGCGGTTAGAGAGATGAAGCAACTCATGCTGGAAGCGAGTCAATGATTTATGGAATCGGCACAGATATCGTCGATCTTTCCCGTATTGCGCAGTCACTTGAAAAATATGGCGAACGTTTCGCGCGTAGATTGTTAGCAGAGCACGAATGGTCTGATTACATCAAGGATGCTAAACCAGCTATATTTTTAGCTAAGCGCTTTGCGGCCAAAGAGGCTCTTTCCAAAGCAATGGGTACTGGCCTACGCTCTCCTGTAACGTTAAACAATATCACTGTTGCTCATACTTCTCTCGGTAAACCGTATTTCCAGTTTCATCCTGATTTAGCCGAGTTGATCAGGCGTGAGGGAATTATTAGCCACCATCTTTCCCTTAGCGATGAACTCAATCTAGCCAGTGCTTTTGTGATTCTGGAGAAGGCGTGATGTCGCTGGGTCCGGTAATGCTCGATATCGTGAGTACCCAGTTATCAGTCGAAGATAAAGCAAGGTTACGCCATCCCCTTACAGGAGGCGTCATCTTGTTTACCCGCAATTATGAGTCGTGTGAACAGTTGACAGCATTGACTGCTGAGATCCACGCACTCAGAAATCCACCTTTACTCGTTGCCGTGGATCATGAAGGTGGCAGGGTGCAACGTTTTCGTAAAGATTTTACGCCATTACCGGCGATGCGCGAATTAGGTAAGATATGGGACAGGCATCCTCACCAGGCACGCCATCTGGCCAAGCAAACCGGTTATGTATTGGCGGCGGAGTTGTCCACTTGCGGTGTTGATTTGAGCTTTACTCCCGTGCTTGATATCGATTATGGGCAAAGTAGTGTGATTGGTGACCGTGCTTTCCATCGCACCCCCCAGGCGATTGCAGAACTAGCGCATAGTTTAATGCTGGGCTTGAAATCAGGCGGAATGGCTGCAGTAGGCAAGCATTTTCCCGGGCATGGGCATATTCAGGCAGATACGCATTTTGAAATAGCCATGGATGATCGCACTTATGCCGATATCGAGATGGATGATCTGATTCCATTTCGTCAGATGATCAATTTTGGCTTGGCAGGCATTATGGCGGCACATGTGATTTATCCTAAAATGGATGGGTATCCTGCCGGATTCTCCAGCTTCTGGCTGAAAAATATTTTACGAAATGAATTGGGATTTGATGGTTGTATCTTTAGTGATGATTTGAGCATGCAAGGTACCGCTGGCTATGGCAACATCACTGAGCGTGCCCGGGCAGCATTACAAGCAGGTTGTGACATGGTATTGGTATGCAATGATTTCCAATCTGCCGACCAATTGCTGGAAACATTGCAATGGGAGATTCCCGCTGTGAGTCTTGCGCGGCTAGCGCATATGCGTGGACGGCGCCATGCGCAATCAATGATAAAGCTACACGAAGCTGCATATTTCGTTCAGGCTGTCAGGGAAATCAGTGAAATCGGGGTAGGCAATCAGGAACTGTCATTTTAATTGAATCAACCTGAAATACTATCCCTGATAGATTACTTGTTTGGAAGGCGTTGTTGCTGAAAGGATCTATTTTAGCCCGAATATTTTATAAATTGACACGTGTCCTCACTTGTCCTTTAATTAATAGGAAAGATTTTGTTCAGTCGGGTGTATGAATTACTACACCACTCTCTTACAAAACTTCCCTATTAATCAAAATCCTGCGTGATCATCACGTGAATTTATAAAATATTCGGGCTAGTGACGAATTCTCCTTCGTTTGTAACCACTCATTTTTATAAGGTGATTCATGACTAAATCTTTCGATGTGGCTGTTATTGGTGCAGGTCCGGGCGGCTATGTGGCAGCTATTCGTTGTGCTCAGTTAGGTCTTAATACAGTATGTATTGATGAATGGAAGAATGATCAAGGCGTAGCGAGTCTGGGAGGCACTTGTCTCAATGTGGGCTGTATTCCATCTAAGGCGTTACTGGAATCTTCTGAGAATTATGCACGTGCTGCGCATAAATTTATCGATCATGGCATCAAGCTGGAAGGTCTATCCATGGATGTGCCCGTGATGATTACGCGCAAAAATAAAATTGTGAAGGCTTTCACGGGCGGGATTGCCATGCTATTCAAGAAAAACAAGGTCACCTCTTTGCATGGCAGAGGAACACTGTTTAAGCATGAAGAAGAAAATAGTATCTGGAAAATTCAGGTAAAGAATGGTGACGAGATCGAAGAAATTCAGGCTGAATACGTCATCATTGCGACCGGATCAACGCCCCGTCAATTGCCGTTCATCAGCGTTGACAATGATCGCATATTGGATAATAGCGGAGCATTAGCTATCACGGAGGTGCCTAAACGTCTGGGGGTGATTGGCGCAGGAGTCATTGGTCTGGAGATGGGTAGCGTATGGCGTCGGCTTGGTTCAGAAGTAACCATACTGGAGGCGCAGTCAAATTTTCTGATGGCCGCTGATGAGCAGATTGCAAAGGAAGCGCAAAAAATCTTTACGCGTGAGTCAGGATTAGTGATCCAGACCGGTGTCGAGATCAAGTCGATCCAGGTTGAAAAGGAGCAGGTAGTGGTTGATTATGCTGATGCTAAAGCGGAATCCCAAAAACTGGAGGTCGATAAACTGATCGTTGCCGTGGGCAGAATACCCAATACAGCAGGTCTGGGTGCAGACGAGATGGATTTAAGCACAAATGAACGTGGTTATATTGAAGTCGATGAATACTGTCGCACCAACCTGCCTAAAGTATATGCCGTCGGCGATGTGGTGCGAGGTCCGATGCTGGCGCACAAAGCTTCTGAAGAAGGGGTGGCTGTCGCAGAAATGATTGCATCCGAAAAGCAAGGTCATGCCAATGAGTCTGTCAAAGTTAATCTGAATATCATCCCTTGGGTGATTTATACCTCGCCGGAAATAGCCTGGGTAGGAAAAACCGAGCAGGAACTTAAAGCAGCCGGTATTGCTTATCGCGCAGGACAATTCCCCTTCATGGCCAATGGGCGCGCACGTGCCTTGGGAGAAACCAGCGGCTTTGTGAAAGTGCTCGCCGACGCTGATACGGATCGTATCCTGGGCGTGCATATGATTGGCCCCTATGTTTCCGAAATGATTGCGGAAGCTGTTGTTGCAATGGAATTTGCTGCCAGCAGCGAGGATCTTGCGCGGATCATCCATGCGCATCCTTCGTTATCGGAGGTATTACATGAAGCGGCTTTGGCTGTGGATAAGCGAGCGTTGCATATCTGATGGCCGTTTAATTCCGCTGCTTATCCTGATGGAGTGATATTTACCCCACATTTGTGTAGAACAAGAATGTGGGGAGTATCTGGTGATTAGTATTTCACACAATGCGTTTTATCGGGATTAGCATCGCAAGACCAGGTTGTTTTGCGGATACTAGCTGACTTATTTAATATGAATTCAGCTTTCTGAGCTTTGAGCTGCTCGTGTGTGAGGGTCACTTTCTCGGGGATGAATCGTTCCTGAGTCCAGAATCTTATGCGGCAGAACTCCGTTTCTTTACCACAGAGTCGTTGAATTGCAGCGCTATAGACCGTTTGATCCATTTCTCTTTTGAAATCTACCAGTACCATCTGCACAAATTTACCGGTCTTCGCTATTTCCACAGTGCGAACAAGTCGCCAACCCTGGCCGCTTGGTAATGATTCGGCTGCTTCCGGAGAGGAGGCTTCTTGAGAGGGCTCTTTTGCTTCTGGAGAGGAAGCTTCTGGAGAGGGCTCTTTTGCTTCGGGAGAGGAAGCTTCTGAAGCGGGAGCCTCTTGTGAAGGCTCTACTGATCCTGCTTCCTCAGATAGCGCCTGAGCGGACCATAACAATGTAACTGCAAGAAACATACTGCCGATCAATTTTTTATTCATTCGTTCTCCTGATATTCTTCTCTTTTAAACTAAATAAAGGTACTTCTGGTTCGCAATTCTACCTATTTCAACATGATATGAACAGTCAATGCATAATGGTAAGTTTTTGCTTGTGAGGGCAATCTGGAATTCATGAAAGCTTACCGGCTTGGTCCACTGCTGGCTGATAGCGGGGATATTCTCGCTAAATTAAACCAAGGCATCACGGTAATTACCGGAAATCAGCGCCTGGCCCACGTGCTTCATCAACATTTTGACCAGGCGGCAGTTGCTGGGGATGCGAAACCCTGGCTGACACCGGATATTTTGCCGTGGAATAGCTGGCTGCAACGGTTATGGGAGGAAGCCCTGATATCAGGTGCATTTTCTGAATTTGGACGACTGCTTACGCCTTATCAGGAGCGTGCTATTTGGCAGGAGATGATCGCTTCGGATTTGTCATTCCAGCCGATGAGCAGGACTGCGTTCCAGGTGCAGAAAGCCTGGCAGTTGCTGCAGGAATGGTGCTTACCGCAAAATGAGTCGATTTTTCAGTACAACGATGACAGCCGATTATTCTGGAAATGGCAGTCATTCTTTCAGCGTATTTGCCGGCAAAAAGGCTGGTTATCGATCGCCTGCCTACCGGATCAGCTCAGACATTGCTTTGCGCGGGAAGCATTGCAGGCACCCAATGAGTTGGTGTTAACCGGCTTTGATGAGCTCACGCCTCAGCAATCTGTTTTGCTGGAAACGCTGGATCGATTGGGTTGCAAAGTGCAGTGGCTGCAATTAAAGCCAAAAAACAGTCAAATTGCCCGGATTACGAGCGCCGACAACCGTCAGGAGGCGATCTTGATGGCGCGCTGGGTGCGGCAGAAGCTGGAGCATCATCCTGAGGCGCAAATAGGGATTGTAGTGCCAGAGCTGTCTTCTCACCGTGAAGTCGTTACGCATGCATTGGATGAAATCCTGATTCCGCAAATTTTTCATCCCGGGCATTCGAATCAGGAGCGCCCTTACAACGTGTCTCTCGGTAAGTCATTGGGTGCCTTTCCGCTGATCACGGTGACATTAAAGCTGCTTGAATTGTTCAAGCCTACGATCAGCCTCCAGGACGTGAGCCTGTTGCTTCACTCGCCCTTTATTGCGGGCTGGGAGCAGGAGTCGAGCGCACGCGCCTTGCTGGATGTGCGGTTGCGCGAAACGGGTGAGCCCAGGGTATCCCTTGATACCTTGCATTATCATGCGTCAAAAACAAATCGCAGCTATGCCTGCGCCGTACTGGAAAAGAAATTTGATATGCTGAGAACGTGGCTGCAAACCTGCCCACGCAAGGATCATCCAGGGCAATGGGTGCAACATTTCGCCCAACTACTCAAGACGGTCGGCTGGCTGGAAGGATACCGCTTATCGAGTGATGAATATCAGACAGTTGAAGCGTGGCATGCCTTATTGGCGGAATTGGCTACGCTGGATTGGGTAACGGGAGAGATATCATGGTCTGCTGCATTAAGTCAGCTTGGGCAGATGACCGGAGAGCGCATTTTTCAACCGCAAACAGGCGTTGCACCGGTTCAGGTGCTCGGCCCGCTCGAAGCGCATGGTATGCAGTTCGATCATCTATGGATCATGGGGCTGCATGATGGGGTATGGCCGCCATCGCCCCAGCCTAATCCTTTCATTCCCCTGCCATTACAGCGCAAAAATGAGTTGCCGCATTCAAGCGAACAACGTGAATTGTCTGTGACGCGCAGGCTTACCCAGCGCATCATAACGAGCGCCGATGAGGTGATTGTCAGTTATCCGCAGCGGAATGGCGAGGAAGCTTTGCGTCCTAGCCCTATGATCAAGGATTTCCCCTCTCTGGCAGTGGAGTCGCTGTTAGTGAGTAAGATCGTTTCATGGCGTGATACTGTGCATCGTAGCGCCCAGTTGAGTGAGTGGCTTCATGATCCAGCGCCATCGCTGGCGCAGACGACGACCAGCGGCGGCAGTCGCATTTTCAAGTTGCAGGCGGCATGTCCCTTCCGGGCATTTGCGGAGTTACGTCTGGGTGCCGGGCCGCTGGGGGGAATCCAGATCGGCTTGAATGCCATGGCGCGAGGTAATCTTCTGCATCGCATCATGGAAAAAGTCTGGGATAGGCTAGACTCGCACGAACAATTGGTCGCATTGCCAGATACCCAACTCAGCACACTGGTGCTGGATCAAATCAATGCAGCTATCACTGAAATAGCGCCGCATTATCCGCAAACATTTACCCGACGCTTCCGGGCCATGGAGGCTGATAGGTTGCATCGCCAAGTGCTGTCATGGCTGGATCTGGAAAAAAATCGTTTGCCTTTCCGGGTCATTGAGAAAGAAAAAAAATATGAATGGGTTGTGGGCACGCTCAACATTCAGCTCAAAGTCGATCGCATCGATGAAATCGCAGACGGGTGTCGATTGATCATTGATTACAAAACAGGTGAAGCCAAAGCCAGCCAATGGTTTGGAGACCGTCCCGATGAGCCGCAATTGCCGCTCTACAGCCTGATTTCCACCGAGAATCTTGCCGGCATGGCCTTTGCCCAGGTGCGAGCGGGTCAGATGGCATTCAGTGGCGTCACGATAGAGGAGGGGATTTTGCCTGGAGTGAAATCCCATGAAAAGCTGCCGCAGACTCGTGAGATAGGCGACTGGCCGCAAGTGCTGGCGCATTGGCGAGCGATCTTGGAAAGGCTTGGTGACAGCTTCTGCCGTGGCGAAGCGGCGGTCGATCCTAAGCAATATCCTGCCACGTGTACTTACTGCACGCTGCAACCGCTGTGCCGCATCAATGAATTGACCTTGCTGGATGAAGCCGATGCCGAGGCAGGGGATAAGGGGAATGAATCATGACGATACGACCGGAAGTCGCCGACCAGGCCGAGCGGCTGCGAGCGCTCGATCCACAGCAGTCTTTTATCGTTCAGGCGCCTGCTGGATCAGGCAAAACTGGCCTGCTGACCCAGCGGTTTCTGATACTCCTGGCGAGAGTCGATTCACCCGAGGAAATCGTAGCGATCACTTTTACCCGTAAGGCCGCAAGCGAAATGCGCCAACGGATTCTGCAGGCATTGACAACTGCTCAGAATACTTCCCCTCCGCAAGAAGAATACGCACGCCAAACCTGGCAGCTAGCCCAGCGTGTGCTGGCGCACGATCAGGCCAAAGGCTGGCAATTGCTCGAGAATCCTGCCCGCTTGCGCATTCAGACGATCGATTCCTTGTGCGCTGGACTGGTCAGCCAAATGCCCATTCTTTCTGAGTTCGGTGTGCTGCCATCGATCGCGGAGGAAGCATCCGATCTCTATCAGGAAGCGGCCCGGCAAACGATCGAGGTAGTCGAGTCGGAGGGTGAATGGTCGGATGCCATTGCGCATTTGATCGCGCATCTGGATAACCGGCTGGACAAGCTCCAGCAGTTGATCGCGAGCATGCTCGCGCGGCGTGATCAATGGCTCGCTTATCTGGCGGGGCCCCATCATGAAGTGCTCATGCGTGACAAACTGGAAGCCGGATTGACTGAATGGGTGACCGATGCGTTACGAACGCTCGTTGATCAGGCTCCTGCCGTTAATCGCGCGGAGATCGTCGCTTTGGCAAAGTTTGCCGCAAACCAGCCTGAAACGGGCGATTCTGTCATTGCGCATTGCCAAACCCTGCAGGATTTACCAGGCTGGCAAATCACCGACCGGCCGCAATGGGAAGGACTCGCCACCTTGTTGTTGACCAGCAAGGGCGAGTTGCGAAAGAGAGTGAGCAAAAATGAAGGGTTTCCTCCTGCTTCTCAGGGAAGTCATCCAGAAGAAAAGGCGCACTATCGCGAGATGAAGCAGCGAATGGAGGACTTGCTGCAAGCATTGGTGACTGAAAATGAATTTGTCCAGCAACTGGCCTTGATCCGGACATTACCCCCGCATCAATACAGAGAGGATGAATGGGAGACGCTGCAAGCATTATTCAAACTGCTCACAGTAGCGGCGGGGTATCTGGAAGTCACATTTCTTCAAATGGGGCAGGTCGACTTTCCAGCGCTGACACTGGCTGCGATTCAGGCGCTTGGAGAACCTGATGCGCCCACCGATCTGGCATTGGCATTGGACTACCGTATCCAGCACTTGCTGGTCGATGAATTTCAAGATACCTCGTTCAATCAGGCCGAGCTGCTGGCGCGATTGACCGCGGGCTGGCAACCGGATGATGGCCGCACGCTTTTTCTGGTGGGCGATCCTATGCAATCCATTTACCGCTTCCGGCAAGCTGAAGTAGGATTATTCCTTGAGATCCGCGATCATGGAGTATTTGGCCAGATTCCACTTGAATTTCTGCGCTTATCGGTCAATTTTCGTTCCCAGCAGGGAATCATCGACTGGATCAATCAGCATTTCCCTGCCATTTTGCCCGCAAAGGACGAGATAGCCTCAAGCGCCGTGTCCTATGCACCGTCCGTCGATTTTCATGCAGCCACTCACCCTGAAGCGGTCACCCTTTATCCTTCGCTGCAACGAGATGATCAAGCCGAGGCGCAACAAATCGCATCGATTGTGCAGCAGGCTAAAATGGCCCATTCGAGTAGCACGACCGCCATCCTGGTTCGGAACCGCTCCCACCTCGTGCAGATCATCGCGCAACTGAAGCAGGCCGGGCTGCGTTTTCAGGCAGTCGAAATCGAACGACTCACGCACCGATCCATAATCCAGGATTTGCTTGCCCTGACCCGCGCCTTGCTGCACCATGGCGATCGTATCGCCTGGCTGGCGTTACTGCGTGCACCCTGGTGTGGATTGACACTTCAGGATCTGTACGCCTTGGCGGGTGGCGATTTTCAAAAAACGATCATTGATTTGCTGCGGGATTCAACTCAGCTTGCGCAACTCAGTGAGGATGGCCAGCAGCGGCTTGCCCGCGTACTGCCCATCGTTGAAAGCGCGATCATTCAGCAGGCAGCACGTTCCTTGCGCAGGAATGTGGAAGGCACGTGGATCGCCCTGGGCGGACCAGCCTGTGTGACGGATGAAACGGATCTGGACGACGCGGAGGTTTACTTCCAGTTGCTGGAAGAATTGACCGAAGCCGGTCAACTTCCGGATATTCAGATACTCGATGAACGTGTTGCTCGACTCTACGCTTTGCCGGACGTGATGGCGGATGGCTCGCTGCAGCTCATGACCATCCATAAGGCGAAAGGACTGGAATTCGATACAGTGATCTTGCCGGGCCTTGGCCGGACGGGCAAGCATGATGAAACCAAGTTACTATATTGGATGAAACATCAACTCAAATCGGGTTACCCCGCATTACTGCTTGCACCGATCAGTGCAATGGGTGATGACACCAATCCGATTATGACCTCTCTGCGGCAATTGGATAAATCAAAAAGCTATCGGGAAAATGGCCGCTTGCTATACGTTGCGGCCACACGCGCTAAACATCGCCTGCATCTGTTCGGCCATGTGAACCACTCGGATGCAGAGATCATGGAAATTAAGCCCCCGCCTGAAAATTCCCTGCTGGCGCGGCTATGGCCAGTAGTAAAAGCGCATTTTCAGGCTTTGCTGAATGCTCAAGTTAGCGATAAAGAATCGGCAGAAAATGCCTCGAAAGAACTGACTACTCAGTTGCTACCCCTACTTCCGGCTAAACGATTTCGTCTGGCGGCGGACTGGGCTTCCCCTCCACCGCCTGAAGCTGTCAAGGTGACCATTGCAGCCTCGCGCCAGATTACGGAAGAGTCGATCGAATTTGACTGGGCGGGCGAAACCGCCCGGCAGGTCGGCACAGTCCTACATCGCTTGTTGCAGCATATCGGTAAAACCGGCATCGAATGTTTTGGCCACCAGGATTTGTTCCGTTTTGAACAGGCTGGCCGGGTTTTGCTGATGCAAAATGGGGTCGCGCAGACTCATTTCGATCATGCGTTGATGCAACTATCCACCGCACTCAAGACCCTGTGGGAGGATGAAAGAGGCCGTTGGATTCTAAGCGGACAGCATGCCGACGCCCATTGCGAATGGGCATTGAGCGGCATGCGCAAAGAAGGACTCGATCATATCGTCATGGACCGAACTTTTGTCGACGCAACAGGCATACGCTGGATTATCGATTACAAAACAGGTACCCACCTGGGCAGCGATATCGAAGCCTTCCTCGATCGAGAACAGCTGCGCTATCGCCCGCAACTGGAACGCTATGCGAACTTGATGCAGCAGAGAGAACAACGACCTATCCGGTTAGGACTGTATTTCCCGATGCTCAGAGAATGGCGGGAATGGCCATATGCGATAAAGTGAATACCTGACTCATTCTCGTACCGTTCGCCCTGAGTCTGTCGAAGGGCGAGAGGAAGAAGTAAGTCCATCACACTTTGTGGCATCTTTTTGAAGCACCTCGAATAATCATTACCCTTCCGCGACATAAAGCAGTTACCCACAGCCTTATCCACGGAATTTGTGGATAATATACTCATCACACTTCAAAATTCGGCCGCTATACCTTCTCCCGCTGGGAGAAGGCTGGATGAGGGATGATAAAAACCGAATTTTGAAGTGTGATGAGTATAAATTTATTAAAATCCAGATCTGCACCATTCTCGCAGCAGCCCGATTCTACTTGTCAGGGTATTGCTGTTAAGTTTCACCCAGACCGGCCGTTTGTTATGTGTTGCCGCTGGCATAGCTGGTATGATCGATCAAGACCGTAATGCATTTCTCATAAATTGCGTAGCTTGTGGTTAAATCCACCGTTATTCATCCAGGAGCTAAGCCGGATTTAGCCCGGATATTTCATAAATTCGCGTGATGATCACGCAGGATTTTGATTAATAGGGAAGTTTTGAGAAGGAGGGGTGTAGTGATTCATACACCCGACTGAGCAAAATCTTTCTTATTAATCAAAAGGCAAGTGAGGACACGTGCCAATTTATGAAATATTCGGGTTAGCCATACGGTATAACAAAAATAAACAGAGTAACCAGAATGGACCGTCTGCAACGCATTTACAAGCTGCACCAAATACTTATCGCCAGGCGGCGACCTGTTTCACGACAAGTGCTTGAGGAACAACTCGAATGCTCACACGCCACGGTCAAGCGCATCATTGACGAATTGCGGCTGTACTTTAATGCGCCGCTAAAATACGACCGTGAACGCAATGGCTATTTCTATGAGACCCGCGAAGGGGAGGTCTTTGAACTACCGGGACTGTGGTTCAATGCCGATGAACTGTATGCACTGTTAACCGTGCAGCAGTTACTGGAACAAACTCAGCCCGGGTTATTAGACGATCGTCTCAAGCCGATAAAAGCCCGTCTGGAAAAAATTCTTGCCACTATACAGTCAAACAAGGATGAAATCGCCAGGCGTATCCGTATTTTACAAATGACCGCAAGAAAACCGGCCACGGAGCATTTCCAGTCCGTGACCAGTGCATTGCTGCAAAGAAAGCGGTTGCACATCCACTATCACAGTCGCAGCAACGACCAGACTACCCAGCGCCAGATTTCACCCCAGCGCCTCACTCATTATCGCGATAACTGGTATTTGGATGCTTATTGCCATAAGCGTGAGGCGCTGCGCAGCTTTGCCGTCGACCGTATCAGCGCATCTCGTTCACTCGATCAGGTTGCGCTCGAATTCAGCGACGCTGAGCTCGACGTCCATTTTGCCTCCAGCTACGGCATTTTTGCCGGCAAACCTAAGAAAACCGCCGTACTGCTTTTTTCACCCGAACGCGCCCGCTGGGTAGCCGATGAACAATGGCACCCCCAGCAACAAGGAACACTGTTATCCGATGGCAGCTATGAACTGCATATCTCTTATGCTGATAGCAAAGAACTCGTGATGGATATTCTGAAACATGGTGCGGAGGTAGAAGTATTAGGGCCTGATGAATTACGGCAGGAAGTGATCAAGCAGTTACGGGCGGCAATAAAAAAATATGGTTAGACAGTGTCAGGTTTTGAGCTTGTCATGAATGTAAACTCTCGAACTATCTTATAAAGCTTTAAAGTAAAAATAATGGAACAGTCAGGAAATACGATTTTTAGCTACTGGGGTAAGGCAGATCCTAATTATCCAGGTGAACAGAAATGGCATCCGCTGCCTTATCACTGCTTGGATGTAGCGGCGGTTGCTGCATCATGGTGGGATGCTAGCCCAACTATACAACGCACTTTCCTTGCTGCTTTCGGTTGCATGCAATTGCAGCAAAACAAATTACGCGCATGGATTCTGTTTTTTATAGCCTTGCATGATCTTGGAAAATTCGACGTGCGATTTCAGTTAAAGGCTCCGAATGCGCTTGCTGCTGCATGGCGACAGCTAGGCGAGGAAGATCACAGGGTTTCGTCAAGAGACATCACAAATTTCGACCATGGCTGGGCGGGGATGGCTTGGGCGAATCAGGAGTATCGGCAGTGGATACGCTATGATGATGCAGATCGCGAAATTTGGGAGATGTGGAAACCTTGGCTGGCTGCCGTAACTGGACATCACGGAGATTTTTACGAGCCAACAAAAATTTTTGCGCCAGAGGCGGATGATACGGTTATTGCGCATGATAGCGATGCGCGTCAAGGATTTATTTCTGTATTGGCCGATCTTTTTCTCATGCGCGAAGGACTTCGTCTTCAGGATTTGCCTCCTTTTGTCTCAACGAGTGCACAGAATTTGCTGGCTGGTTTTTGTGCTGTTTGTGACTGGATAGGCTCCAACACCGATGTATTCATTTACCAAACGTCTGATACTGCATTAGCCAATTACTTTGCGGCAAGTGTGGAAAAAATTCAGACGGACGACGTGCTGCATCGCTTCGGCCTGTTTGTAAATGCGATGGACTACAAAGGCATAAGTGCCTTGCTCGGCTCTAAAGAATCCCCGCGCGGTGTTCAGGTTAGAGTGGATAGTTTGCCGACCACACCCGGCTTGACCCTGATCGAGGCACCGACCGGCAGCGGCAAAACAGAAGCTGCACTGGCTTATGCTTGGCGGTTACTGGATCAAGGTTTAGCAGACTCAATCGTGTTTGCACTGCCTACACAAGCCACGGCCAACGCCATGCTTACCCGTGTCGAGGTCTTTGCCGAGAAGGTGTTTGGTAATGCCAATGTGGTGCTGGCCCACGGCAAAAGCAAATTAAATTTTGAATTTGACCGCTTAGTAATTGCCGGGCAGCGGAGAACTGTTCAAGATAAAGAAGAAGCATCTGCTCAATGTGCTGCTTGGCTTGCCAGCAGCCGCAAGCGCGTATTTCTTGGCCAGGTAGGTGTCTGTACTGTGGATCAGGTATTGCTGTCCGTGTTGCCTGTGCGACATAAATTTGTGCGCGGTTTCGGACTCAACAAATCCGTACTCATCGTGGATGAAGTTCATGCCTATGATGCTTACATGCATGGACTGCTCGGCGAAGTATTACGCCGTCAAAGAGCAACTGGCGGAAGTGCTATTCTTCTGTCTGCTACATTGCCTGCGAGTATACGTACAAAATTGCTGGAGGCATGGGAATCTAGCGGGGTGGGAAAAGCGCCATATCCTGCATTGTGGCACGCCACACAAGATAGTGCATCATGTGCCACTGTACCTGACGAACACCGTCCGGAACGGCGTGAGGTGATCACCGAGTGTCTCAAACTTCCCGGCGCAATCCCGAATGATGATGTAATGGAGCGCATCATTGCTGCTGCTGAATCTGGTGCAAGGGTGGCTGTGGTGATGAATTTGGTGGATGTTGCCCAGCAACTTGCCCGCAAACTGCGCGGCAAAACCACAATTGATGTGGATGTGTTCCATGCGCGCTACCGCTTCATGGACAGGCAGAAAAAGGAAACTGCTACGCTAACTTACTACGGACGCAACGCCGAGCGTTATAAAGGTCGCATCCTTGTGGCTACACAAGTGGTTGAGCAAAGCCTTGATCTGGATTTTGACTGGATGCTCACGCAGATTTGTCCGGTGGATTTACTGTTCCAGCGACTTGGCCGTTTACATCGTCACCGGCGTGAAAGCCGCCCTACCGGATTTGAGTTGCCTAGATGCGCTGTGTTGTCAGTAGAGGGCGAAGATTACGGGTTGCATAAACTCATTTATGGTAACACTCGAGTGCTGTGGCGTACCGAACGACTGCTTGCCAGTGTGGACAAGATTGTTTTCCCAGAGGCCTATAGGGATTGGATCGAGCAAGTCTATCAGCGTGAAGATTGGGCGGAGGAGCCAAGTGCTGTTTATAGTGGCTACTTGGCGTGGAAAGGAGAGCAGGGCAGGCGTGAGGCAGAAGCCAAGAGGCTCACAACGTTGACCGTCAGCAACTTCCGTGATGAAGACAGCGCGACTACTGCGCTTACCCGTGACGGTGAAATGAGCTTGACAGTTTTACCTATCCAAGCTGATGAGCGTTTGTTGAATGGACAAATGCTAAATGCGTTAAACGAGCGTGATCTCGCGGAAATGCTTAACCTGCATGCTGTACCTGTACCTGCCAGTTGGGAGAAACGGCTAATGGATTGTCGTCTAGAGAATCAAGGAAATTTGGCAGGCTATCGGCAATTGGAGATGAGCGCTGAAGAGCATGGCGGCTGGCTGGCGACGAGTGGAAAATTTCGCTATTCGGAAGATTTTGGATTGGAGAGGATTAACAATGAATCTACTTAAAGACCCATGGATTCCTGTACGTGCCAATGGCGGTACAGGAGTTTTTCGTTTGTTGGCCTATCAGCAATTTTTGTGCGAACCGAATAACTGGCAAGTCAGCCTGCCACGTGACGACCTAGAACTGGCCTGCGTGCAATTGTTGGTGTGCATGACGCAAGTCATGTTTCTGCCGGAGGAAAACCGAACATGGCAAAAGCGGCTGAAGAATCCGTTATCGGCAGATGAATTTGCTGCCGGTATTAAGCCCTGCCATGACTGGTTCGACCTTGATCATCCAACCCAGCCGTTCATGCAGTCGCGGGGGGTGAAAGCTGCTGAAAATACTCCGATCCAGAAATTGTTGATTGGCTTGCCGGAAGGCAATAACCATGCTTTTTTCAACGAAGCGGGTGAAGTGCGTAACCTATCTGGGACGCTTGCTGCGATTACGTTATTTAATCAGGCTTCTAATTGCCCAAGTTTTGGCGGCGGATTCAAAGGCAGCTTACGCGGCGGTGCGCCGATTACCACGTTGGTGTATGGAGCTGATTTACGTGAGATGGTTTGGCGCAATGTGCTAACGCGGTCTCGTATAGCAAAACGGCAGATAGCCATGCCGAGTTTTGAGTACGATCAACCCACCTGGGTTAGACCAATTCTGGAAAAAGCAACCATTCCTTGGAACGAAATCGGACTCATGCGCGGTTTGTTCTGGCAACCGACTCGGGTAGAGCTGGTGAAATCAGAAGTGCCTGCACCTTGCGATGTATTAGGTGGAGAAGCTGTGCCGGGATACAGCAGTTTTCGTAAGGAAAAATTTAATTTCACAGTGGAGGGCGTGTGGCCGCACCCGCATGGTGCGATGACCATGAATCTGAAAAAAGACCCTTCGGTGAAATTTTCCAGTTTCACCACTACAGCTCCAGCATGGACACTATTATCTGAATTTGTGGTACCCAATAATATCAATGCTTCTGGAGCTAAAGAAGGATCAATACCCGCCGAGCCAATTACCCAAGTCAATGAACTTGGCGATGGCGATTTACATTTGTTGATCGGTGGTTATCGCACCAATCAAGCGTCGGTACTGGAGCGTCGCCACGAGATGATCAGTCTTGCCCAAGGCTGGCAGGATGATAAAGGCCATTTGCCAAAGCTGGTCGAGATTGGCAAAGAGGCGAAAAAAGTTTTGCGCGGCAAGCTTTATTTTGCGGTTCAGGGGAATAAGGATAAGGGACTGAAAGGTATTGGCGCTGCTATCCATGAAATCGCCGAGAAGATGTTTTACGCACGAACAGAAAGTTTGATTCACGAGACATTTTCTAACGATCTTACATATAAAGAGTGGCCAACCGCTTACTCTATTTTCGTGAAGCAACTTGCAGAGCACTGCCGTGCCATTTTCGAGGAACTTACCGATCCCTATGCATTGAAACCTGAGTTGATTCCAGTCATCGCATGGGCCAGGCGCAGCATGAACATTGATCTTGCCAAACTAATGGAGAAAGTATGAGTGCCGAATTGCCAGATTTTGTCGCGTTGAAAATGCGTTACGACAATGAAAATTTCCCAACAGGTGCGCGCGCGGAACTACGCCGTGCCGCCGAGCCAGATGATGTTGCACTCACACCCGCGTTCTACCGGCTGTTCCCCGGACAAAAGCCGGATGATCGCCACTTGCGTCTGGCTTTTTTACTGCCATGCTGTAAACACGCGGCCAAGGCCAAATCATTTGGCGCGCAATTGGCTGAAGCAAATGTCACCGAAGCGCGTGTTTTGCAAGTGGCGCGCTCTCATGCACCACTCGATTTAGTGCAGTTGAGACGGCTTATGACACATATAGAGTCTACCGTGGATTGGTCTGAGTTTGGCCGCATGGTCTGGTATTGGAATGATAGAGCCAAACGCCAACTCGTCGAAGATTTTTACATTGCCCGCTTTAACCCCGTCAAAGGAGATAAAAAATGACTGCCCAGAATTTCATCAACTTTCACGTGCTGATTTCCCACAGCCCGTCATGCTTGAACCGCGACGACATGAACATGCAGAAAACCGCTGTGTTCGGCGGAGTCAACCGAGTGCGCGTTTCCAGCCAGTCGCTCAAACGTGCCATGCGCACGAGCGACTACCATCATTCGACCTTGGGTAGGCCTTCTGTGCGCACCCGCGATCTTGGCAAACTCAAAGCACGTTTCACCGAATTACTCAAAGATCGTTTTGATGTTGAGTTAGTGGGCCGCGCGCTGGAATGGATTTCTGGCAAAGAAGGTATCGCCGAAGGAGTTGCAGACGATGCCGTAGCACCTTGGTCGGTGGATGAAGTGGCGCACTTTTGTGAATTGATCCGTACCGATGAGCAAGACGTAAAAAAACTTGAAAAGCAGATTGAAAAAGATGCACGCCCCTTCCGTGCTTCCATGAGCAATGCTGTGGACATCTCCTTATCCGGGCGCATGGCAACAAGCGGTTTAATGAGCAACTTACCCGTGGATGGCGCGCTCGCCGTTGCTCATGCCATCACCACACACGCTGTCGAACCGCAAGATGTAGACTGGTTCACCGCTGTGGATGACTTGACGATAGACGCAGGCGAGACCGGGGCGGGGCATTTGGATACCCAGCAATTTTCCTCTGGGGTGTTTTATCGCTATGCCAGCCTGAATCTGAAGCAATTGCAAGTAAATCTGGGGCTGATCGAAAACATTAAGGCGGCAGAAACTACCGAATCACGCCAACGTGCATTGGACATCGCCCGGCATGTATTCCATCTACTTGCTACTGTTGTACCTTCGGCTAAACAGCAATCTTTTGCCGCGCATAATCTGGCGGATTTTGCTATTGTCAGCTTTTCCGATCAACCCATTTCGCTTGCTAATGCCTTCGAGCAGCCGGTGAAGCGTGATTATAAAGAAGCAGGATTTCTCAAGCCGTCCATCAATGCGCTATCTGACTATTGGGCGCGTATCCATCGTGCTTATGGTCTGGAAGAGCAGGCGCTTGCCTTCGCGGTGGGAGATGGCATAAAGTTGGACGATAAGCTTGCACTGAGTTCGCTTAGGGCAATGGAAGATTGGATTGCTAATGGCGGACAAGCATAAGGAGTCCCTCATGCCGCGCTACCTTATTTTACGGCTGGATGGCCCCATGCAGGCATGGGGAACACATACCTTTGAGGATTTTCGTCCCTCCAATCTATTTCCTACCCGGAGCGGTTTGTTGGGTTTACTTGGGGCTTGTTTGGGCATAGACAGGCATAATCATGCAGAGCTGGAACAACTTGCTGCCAGTGTTGAGTTTACAGTACGTATGGATCGTACAGGGTTACCTCCGAATGCTGAACAACCTATGCTGAAAGCTGCTGTAAAGCTTTCTGATTTCCACACAGTGCTTGCTGCGCGCAAGGTGGATGGATCGCCCAATAAAAACCCTGTGGTTTCACGGCGCGAATACTTGTTTGATGCTGCCTTTACCGTAGCAATTGGCGCAAAACCAATTGCGCCCATTACGCTGGAAGCGATTGCCGAAGCCCTACGTCGTCCATATTTTACACCCGTTCTGGGGCGGCGTTCTTGTCCTATCACACGGCCTTTGCTGGAGGGTGCGCCGATTGATGCTAGCGATGCCAAGACCGCGCTGGCAAGTGCGTTACCTGTTGGTGGGCTGATTTATGCCGAGGGTGATCTTGAATCCATGCAACCTTTGCGCATTCGTGATGTGCCCATGTATGGGCGCAACCGTCAGTTTGGCACCCGGCAGGTGTACGTGCATAAGGAGACGCCATGTTCTTGAGTCGTGTCGAAATTCCGTGGGAGTTTGCCCGCAATCCTTATAACCTGCATCGTCAACTTTGGCGACTGTTTCCCGGTGAGGAAAAGGAAACTCGCAGCAATGGCGAAGAATTGCGTCAGGGGTTTCTGTTTCGTATTGAGGGCAACCCGACAGGTCTCCCAGCGCGCTTGCTAGTGCAATCACGGCGCATGCCAGAAGCTGCATCTGGTGTTGTGTTAGTCGGTACGCGCGAAATAAATCCTCAACCTGTTTTAGATCAGCATTTAGCTTTTTTGATTACAGCTAATCCGGTAAAAACTATTACCGATAGGGAACGTGATACCAAACCGGGGAAACAATCAGAAAAATGTCGTGTGCCATTAATCAAGGAAGAAGATCAGCGCGAGTGGATCGTGCGCAAGCTTGCTGATGCAGGCGAAATTAAAGCGGCAAATGTTTTGCCTCATGCACCTGTTTATTTTCGCAAGGGTAATCGAGGCGGCAAATTGGTAACAGCTACTTTTGAAGGAGTTATGTGTGTGCGTAATCCGGATATTCTTATAACACTTATAGAAAACGGTATCGGCTCCGCCAAAGCCTTCGGTTGTGGCTTATTATTGGTTCGAAGGTTGTAAATTACTCAATAACCAAGCAATCTGCATGCAAGAAAAAAAGATGAACTGGAAAGATCGTATCATAACCAATCTCGATGTGCTTCTCAGCAAGTCGGTTGTGAAAGGTACGCGCTTATCATTTGTATTTTTACTGGATCTCAAGTCATCAGGCGGGCCAGATGAGCAGACTCTTAAGAGCTATCCGTAGTTGATGCTGGATGATTTGGTGCAGTTTATGCTTTTGCCGATGTGGTGCATCTGAAAAGTGCAGCAAAGAGGAAGCTTACTTGAACAATAAAATCGTTAACCCCGATATACAACCTGACAGCGACCTGCACCTTGACATTTCCGCCGCCCTCATGCAGGTACCTGGTGATTATGCCGACTGGCTGGCCGAGCTGAAGACGCGTATTCATGTTGCGCAACAGCGCGCTACATTGGCGGTAAATCGCGAGCTGATATTGCTCTATTGGCAGATCGGGCGGGATATTCTGGAGCGGCAGGCGCAGCAGGGTTGGGGCGCTAAAGTGATTGAGCGGCTGGCGCATGATTTACGCACGGCTTTTCCTGAGATGAAGGGGTTTTCACCGCGTAACCTCAAATATATGCGTGCCTTTGCCAAAGCGTGGCCGGATAGTGAATTTGTGCAAGCGGTGCTTGCACAATTGCCTTGGTATCACCAGCTTGCGTTGCTGGATAAATTGCACAAGGAAGATGAACGTCGCTGGTATGCGGCAAAGGCGATTGAACATAATTGGTCGCGGAATGTTCTCGTGATTCAGATTGAAACGTGTTTGCGTGAGCGCACCGGTCAGGCTATCACCAATTTTGAGACTCGGTTGGCACGTCCACACTCTGACTTGGCGCGCGAGTCTTTGAAAGATCCTTATCGGCTTGACTCTCTTGGTTTGGGCGAGGATGCCGAAGAACGCGCCATCGAATCTGCCATCTTTCAACATATCACGCAATTTCTCATCGAGCTGGGTGCTGGTTTTGCTTATGTTGGACGACAAGTTCATATCGAAGTTGGTGGTGATGATTTTTTCATCGACCTGTTGTTCTATCACCTGAAGCTGCGTTGCTATTTGGTGGTAGAGTTGAAGGCTGGAGCATTCAGGCCGGAGCACACCGGGCAACTTAACTTTTATCTGAGTACCGTGGATGCGCAAATGAAATCCGAACACGATAATCCAGCTATCGGCCTGTTGCTGTGCAAGACTCAAAATCGCGGGGTGGCGGAGTATGCACTGCGTGACACCAACAAACCGATCGGTGTGGCTGAGTATCAGCTCGTTCATTCTTTACCCAAGGAATTGCAAACCAGTTTACCGAGTATCGAACAGATCGAACGGGAGTTGGGAGTTGCTGGGGAGACGGAATCGTAATTACCGGACATAAAAATGACTAACCTTCTTCCTCCACTTAAACCTCTGGCAATCAAAGAGCGGCTATCTATCCTGTTTATAGAAAAAGGTCATCTGGATGTGCTGGATGGTGCATTTGTCGTGATCGACAGAACGGGTGTGCGCACACATGTTCCGATAGGTGGCGTTGCCTGTCTGATGCTGGAACCAGGTACAAGAGTTTCTCATGCAGCGGCTGCATTGGCTGCACGTGTAGGCACGCTGCTAGTGTGGGTTGGTGAGGCAGGGGTGCGGCTTTATTCGTCAGGACAACCGGGTGGCGCACGTTCAGACCGACTGTTGTATCAGGCCAAATTGGCTTTGGATGAAACGTTGCGCTTGAAAGTGGTGCGTAAGATGTACGCGATGCGCTTCGGTGAGGAACCCCCTGCTCGTCGTAGCGTTGAGCAATTACGGGGTATTGAAGGTGCTCGAGTGCGGGAAACGTATAAGCTGATTGCCAGAAAGTATGGTGTGGAATGGAAAGCGAGAAATTATGATACAGATGATTGGGATAAAGGAGATATTCCTAATCGCTGTTTAAGTGCGGCTACTGCTTGTCTTTATGGTGTGACGGAGGCAGCTGTACTGGCAGCGGGTTATGCACCCGCAGTAGGCTTTATTCATACTGGCAAGCCTTTGTCTTTTGTTTATGATGTGGCAGATATCTACAAATTTGATACCGTTGTTCCGCTAGCGTTTAAGATTGCTGCAAAACATCCGAGTAATCCAGAGCAGCAGGTAAGGCTTGGCTGCCGAGATGTATTTCGTGAAAGCAAATTGCTGGAAAGAATCATTCCTGGAATTGAGGAAATGCTTTCTGCTGGTGAAATTATCCCACCTGCTGCACCAGATAACGCTGTGCAGCCAGCCATACCAAATCCTGAGAGTCTAGGCGATGCTGGTCATCGTGCTTGAAAACGCTCCACCTCGGTTGCGTGGACGACTGGCTATTTGGTTGCTGGAGATTCGTGCAGGTGTTTACGTCGGTAATTATTCAGCTAAAGTGCGCGACTATATTTGGAGCCAAGTTGAAAAAGGAATTGAAGATGGTAACGCTGTGATGGCTTGGCGTACCAATAATGAAGCTGGCTTTGATTTCGTGACATTGGGTACTAATCGAAGAATACCGAGTGAAATAGACGGTGCGAAGCTGGTTTCTTTTTTACCTGAAGAAACAGGAGAAGCTCCTTAAAAATTTGGTAGAATTCTGCCTTGCTTTTTATCGCTGAAAAATCAGCGAGATGGGAGAAGTGTGTTCCCCACGCCCGTGGGGATGAACCGCTGTTTGTGTTTGTAACTCAGATACAGCGGCAGTGTTCCCCACGCCCGTGGGGATGAACCGGTTATAATGCAAGTAAGGAAGCCATAGAGTTGGTGTTCCCCACGCCCGTGGGGATGAACCGAGTAGGTATGATAGAGTTTCATTCACTGCATAGTGTTCCCCACGCCCGTGGGGATGAACCGGAAATCACCCGCTGGTGTTCCGATTACACCGAGTGTTCCCCACGCCCGTGGGGATGAACCGTAGCAGCAGCCTTAGACGCAAAAGAAAAATACGTGTTCCCCACGCCCGTGGGGATGAACCGATTGGTTGGATGAAGTAGAGATTAGCGAAGTAGTGTTCCCCACGCCCGTGGGGATGAACCGTCTGGCCTCAACCTCCGCCAATCTTGTCTGTAGTGTTCCCCACGCCCGTGGGGATGAACCGAAGAGAAGATTATTAGCTGGTATGGCCCTGGCGTGTTCCCCACGCCCGTGGGGATGAACCGCCGCCGTCCTGCAAAGTGACGGTACGCAGTAAGTGTTCCCCACGCCCGTGGGGATGAACCGTAGATTTTGATGGTGAAACATATTACATACGGAGTGTTCCCCACGCCCGTGGGGATGAACCGCCGAAATTAATAATGGAACGAGGTGATCCGATGTGTTCCCCACGCCCGTGGGGATGAACCGTACCTTTTGTATTTGTTCCTTAGTTAAATCTGCGTGTTCCCCACGCCCGTGGGGATGAACCGTACGCTAAAACTAGCAGCGCCATTTGCTGCTAAGTGTTCCCCACGCCCGTGGGGATGAACCGACCGAATTCCCGCTCAGCAGAACTTTCTGGGAGTGTTCCCCACGCCCGTGGGGATGAACCGGATGAGCAGAAATGGCTGAAACAGGAAATACAGTGTTCCCCACGCCCGTGGGGATGAACCGCATACCAGTGGCATATTAACGGGCGGGCGGGCGTGTTCCCCACGCCCGTGGGGATGAACCGCGAGCCATTCCCACAACCCTTTAGGAAAAAAAGTGTTCCCCACGCCCGTGGGGATGAACCGGCTTTTCGAGGCCGCTTCCAGTTCTTTGACCTGTGTTCCCCACGCCCGTGGGGATGAACCGCGAGTAAATATTGCCATTGCCAACGCCCAAGCTGTGTTCCCCACGCCCGTGGGGATGAACCGCCTTTCATGCGCTCGGAATCGATTTTGGCCAAGTGTTCCCCACGCCCGTGGGGATGAACCGGTCTGTCCCGTGCGCAACGCCACATGAAAAGCGTGTTCCCCACGCCCGTGGGGATGAACCGGAAACAACATGGGATGGGAGCAAGCTTACGGCGTGTTCCCCACGCCCGTGGGGATGAACCGTCAATGTTCACATCATCAGCGCCGAGTCTGAGGTGTTCCCCACGCCCGTGGGGATGAACCGACGCTTTTTCATGTATTCCGCTGCGGCTATAACGTGTTCCCCACGCCCGTGGGGATGAACCGGAGGTGACCGGAGGTGATAACACTGGCGACACTGTGTTCCCCACGCCCGTGGGGATGAACCGACGTGCTGCCTAGCCGTTCAGAGTCGGTGAAAGTGTTCCCCACGCCCGTGGGGATGAACCGCTATGGAGCACCATCTTAATGTAATGGAATGGGTGTTCCCCACGCCCGTGGGGATGAACCGGCGGCGATGAGTACTTCGTTGCACAAGGCATGGTGTTCCCCACGCCCGTGGGGATGAACCGTCATTGTCAGCCGGTCAATTCGTCGATGCTACGTGTTCCCCACGCCCGTGGGGATGAACCGCATGGATCTGGGATTTGGATAGAATTTTCCTGAGTGTTCCCCACGCCCGTGGGGATGAACCGCAATGTTCGAAGTGGTTGAAGAGCTGAGTGAGGTGTTCCCCACGCCCGTGGGGATGAACCGGGAATATTACGAGAGATGCTACGGGCCATTACGTGTTCCCCACGCCCGTGGGGATGAACCGGCGGTAGAAGTAGTTTATGGAGATAGAGAGGGGTGTTCCCCACGCCCGTGGGGATGAACCGTATTTAGGCAATCTATCTTCAAACAGCCTGGAGTGTTCCCCACGCCCGTGGGGATGAACCGTTGACGTTTGCCAGATAAAGCTACGGCATACTGTGTTCCCCACGCCCGTGGGGATGAACCGTTGGATGAGGCTTTAGATGACTAGCAGAAAATGTGTTCCCCACGCCCGTGGGGATGAACCGCGGCTTTGACTTTTCGCATGGTTTACCGAGGAGTGTTCCCCACGCCCGTGGGGATGAACCGACCGGTTTTATTTAATTGTCTAGCAACGTAATGTGTTCCCCACGCCCGTGGGGATGAACCGGATCATGCTGGATGATATGCTGCGAATCGGTAGTGTTCCCCACGCCCGTGGGGATGAACCGGCCACACAGCCTCACCAAAGGTGGAAAAGGTGCGTGTTCCCCACGCCCGTGGGGATGAACCGTTGTTTGCAGCAAAACCAGCAGGAGGTGGATAGTGTTCCCCACGCCCGTGGGGATGAACCGCTTCCAGCGCACGGGTCAGTTCCGGTGTGGTCGTGTTCCCCACGCCCGTGGGGATGAACCGCGGTCTACGATATGCTGATCCAGTCGGGTATGCGTGTTCCCCACGCCCGTGGGGATGAACCGCTCACTTGACGAGGGTATCCAAGTGATACGCCGTGTTCCCCACGCCCGTGGGGATGAACCCTTTTTCAACGGGTCTACCTGTCACATAAATAAGTGTTCCCCACGCCCGTGGGGATGAACCGGATGTGTTTTTTTATCAGCGTCTTTTATTTCACGTGTTCCCCACGCCCGTGGGGATGAACCGCAGGGAGAGGGCGAAGGAAAGAACATGGGATAGTGTTCCCCACGCCCGTGGGGATGAACCGGCAGAGTCGGTCGCCGCGACCAACCTGAAATCGTGTTCCCCACGCCCGTGGGGATGAACCGGATGGGCCGGTACCGCAGTACACCTACCTGAGGTGTTCCCCACGCCCGTGGGGATGAACCGTTTGCGAGCGGTACAGGCTGACCATTTACTAAGTGTTCCCCACGCCCGTGGGGATGAACCGCTATGGCGTATTCTCTAAATAAATATCCAGCAGTGTTCCCCACGCCCGTGGGGATGAACCGAGGAGTACAGCAATCAAATTGAGGCTTATCTAGTGTTCCCCACGCCCGTGGGATTGAACCATAAACATTTTCGCTTTGAGACAGGTTTCTAAGGTGTTCCCCACGCCCGTGGGGATGAACCGGATGCCCTCGCCCTGATTGGCTACACCTAGACGTGTTCCCCACGCCCGTGGGGATGAACCGCGCGAAATCCAAGCTGGTCGCTGTGTTGAAATGGTGTTCCCCACGCCCGTGGGGATGAACCGGGATGGACGGATTGACCGGATATGAATACGCTGTGTTCCCCACGCCCGTGGGGATGAACCGCCGGTGAGACCGCATTTACTACGCTGCAACGCGTGTTCCCCACGCCCGTGGGGATGAACCGCAGGCGCTTCTTGCCAGGGAGACTCAGCGTCTGTGTTCCCCACGCCCGTGGGGATACATCAGGATTGAGACTCATTGTTACCTGGGCGTTCTGCCTATGGATTAAAAAAAGTGAAGTTGAAAATAGTAAGGACGGAACGTTTGCCACGTATGGTTTTAGCCACAGCAACCGTCCTCGAATTTTAGGGTTTAGACTGACTTTTCTGAAACGCAAGCAGCCTGGCGGCCACAATTAAAACAGTTGCAAATAATTTGTAGCAGACTGCTACAATATGGTGGTTTTGTAATGATATGTGAGGCATGACTATGGCAAAATCGGCATCCCCCATTCGGTTGCAAGAAGAGCTGATGAAAGCAGCAGAGTTAACTGCTGACCGTTTTCATCGCAGCACCGCCGAACAGATAGAGTTTTGGGCGGAGCTCGGGCGTTCTGTGGCTGATACGCTTGATCCTGATGTGATGTTATCCGTCAAGTCGGGGCTTTCAAGAATAAAAGTGGAACCCGTCTATGGCATTCCAGTCGATCCGGCTGAAGTTTTTAAAACACTTGAGAACGACCGGAAAAACGGATCGCTGTCCGGGCGTGTTACATCCGCAGCGATCCGCTATCAGGCTTCATCAAAACATCCGGGGTATCTGGAGCGTATCGATCAGCAAGGCAACATCACTACCGGCCGTTTTCAGAACGGCCAGTTTATTCCATTGAATGAAAGCGTCACTTGAAAAAAGAAAAACAACTCTGGCTGCTTGCGGGCGGCAATGGCGCCGGAAAAACCATGTTTTACCGGCTGCAACTTGAACCGCTTGGTATGCCTTTTGTGAATGCGGATATCCTGGCGAAGCAGTTACATCCGGATCAACCCGAGCAATACAGCTATGAAGCCGCTAAAATTGCCGAAGCCATTCGTTTGCGGCTATTACAGGACGGACGCACATTCTGTTTTGAAACTGTTTTTTCTCATCACTCTAAAATCGATTTTGTTGCCAATGCAAAAGTGCTGGGTTATGAAATTGTGCTTGTCTTTATTCACCTTGAACAGACACAACTCAACCTCGCGCGTATTGCGCAGCGGATGAGCGAAGGCGGCCACGCTGTGCCGGATGAAAAAGTTAAGGCGCGAATACCCAGAGTATTGCAATTGGTTAAGCAGGTTTTACCGCTATGTGATCAAGCATACGTCCTGGACAACTCTCGGGCGGATAGCCCGTTTCAGCAAATAGCGGTGATTCGCAACGGATGTCTTGAGTTAAAGCGAGTATCGATTCCAGAATGGTGTGAGGAATTGCTGTCAGATTATCTGTGATTGTTATACCTATTTTTTTGTTCTTTAATAATTTACAAAGAATCAGTTACTTATTAATTACTGAAAAATTATTAGGTATTTTGTTCATTTCACATTAAACGATTGTTGTTTATAGTTTTTTGAGTGTTATGCTCCAGTTCGCTGCCGCACAGGCAGCTTAGAAATGTGCAGGATGTAATCGACGCGGCGAATGCTCGTTCGCTGCCGCACAGGCAGCTTAGAAAGACTGATCTAATTTAGATGGAGAGCTCGTAAGGTTCGCTGCCGCACAGGCAGCTTAGAAAGCCAACCAGAAAGGCGGGCACGACAAATCGACGTTCGCTGCCGCACAGGCAGCTTAGAAAATGCCCGGAAAAGCCGAGAGTGCCAGCCAGTCGTTCGCTGCCGCACAGGCAGCTTAGAAAGGTGGGAACTGCGGTATCGGTCGGCTGAGAGTGTTCGCTGCCGCACAGGCAGCTTAGAAAATGGATGGAAAAGGTAGGGGTGTTGAGTTTGTGTTCGCTGCCGCACAGGCAGCTTAGAAACGAAACCCAATGCCAGCGCGGGTCAATAATCGGTTCGCTGCCGCACAGGCAGCTTAGAAAATTGTAGACAAGCACATACATATGATGAATGAGTTCGCTGCCGCACAGGCAGCTTAGAAATCGTCAGAAAGTCGGATTCGATCGGAGGTGCTGTTCGCTGCCGCACAGGCAGCTTAGAAAAGAAAATCAACATACCAGCCTCGTAGAATACGGTTCGCTGCCGCACAGGCAGCTTAGAAAGTCTGCTGGCAGTCGTGATCCCGGCGAAGATAGTTCGCTGCCGCACAGGCAGCTTAGAAATTGCATAGTACCTTACGAAGATTTACCGCAAGGTTCGCTGCCGCACAGGCAGCTTAGAAATGTGGTAATAAGCGCACTGACGTGGTTCAATAGAATTGACCAACCCAGTTAAGGGATAATTTATCTTAACTGGAGATTAAGGAATGAATACGAGAAAGAAATATTCGAAGGAATTTAAGTTGGATGCAATCAGTTTGGTACTTGATCAGGGATATACGAGAGTAGAAGCTGCCAGGAACCTGGATATTAATGTCAAGATGTTGTGTCGTTGGATCAATGAGTATCAGACTGATGATGGGCAAGCTTTCCGTGGTAATGGCAAACTGACATTGGAGCAGGAAGAAATTCACCGACTAAAAGAAGAAAACAGGCGATTGAAGATGGAGAAAGAAATATTAAAAAAGGCAGCGGTCTTCTTTGCCAAAGAAACGAGATGAAGTACTCGTTTATTGCCCTTCATAAGAAGACCTGGCCCGTTGATCCGATGTGTCAACTATTGGGCGTAACTCGTAATGGTTTTTATCGTTACCAGAATGAAAGCCGTGAAAACCGAGATGATCGTGAGAATCAGGAAATGCTCCGATTAATTAAGGAGATTGCAGCTGCCAGTGACTACAGCTATGGCAGTCGGCGAATGAAGAAAGCCATGCATGCACGAGGCTACCCAATCGGCCGTTACAAAGTCCGTAAACTTATGAGAGAAGCAGGCATTCAAGTGCGTCATCGCAAGAAGTACAAGGTCACTACCAACAGCGATCACAAACAACCGGTATTTGAAAATGTGCTGAACAGGCAGTTTTCGGTCAGCCAACCAAATCAGGCTTATTACCTGTGTGTGGACACAAGAGGGGTGGTTATATCTTGCGGTAGTAATCGACTTATTTTCCAGACGAATTGTAGGTTGGAGCATGAGTTCTCGCATGAAAAGCAACCTGGTATGCGATGCGTTAAAGATGTCAGTTGGGCAAAGGCAGCCTGCTCCCGGCTTAATTGTGCACTCAGATCAAGGTTCTCAATATGCAAGCCATGCCTACCGAAAACTGTTAGAAAACAACAATTTCATTGGCAGCATGAGTCGTAAAGGCAATTGTTGGGATAATAGTGTGGTGGAAAGCTTCTTTGGCAGTTTGAAACAAGAACGGGTGCAATGGCGCCATTATCAGGCTCGATATGAGGCACAGCAGGATATATTGAATTACATATCCATGTTCTATAACAGCCATCGACTACATTCTTATTTGGATTATAGAAGCCCCATCCAATTTGAAGCTGAAATGGCAGAACTGAAAAAGGTCGCTTAACTGGGTTGTCACAAAGTACTTGACCAGGTCAACCAGCAAGGACGCTCCTGCTAGATGTTCGCTGCCGCACAGGCAGCTTAGAAATCAGCAATGTAAGCGTCCAACGCTTACGAAACTCCACCGGGTAGGCAGGTTTATAGTTTTGAGTCATCTTTCATCTCCTTTAACGAGAACATAATGTGTCCGTCCAAAGGGGACAACTCCAACCCGTTACAATTGTGAAGGCAGCCAAAGAATTGATCTATGGCTAAGTTTGTGATGCCGACTCTCGGGGCTGATATGACCGAGGGAACTCTTGTGAGATGGCTGAAGAGACTAGGAGAATTCATTAAGAAAGGAGAGATTCTTGCGGAGATTGAAACATCCAAGGGTGTTATCGAGGTCGAATCCTTCGCTACCGGCATACTTGATAAAATTTTGGTGGAGCCTTCGACTGAAGTTCCGGTTGGAACTGTCTTAGCATTGATTCGCGAGGAAGAGAAGGGCTTGACGGAAGCTATCGAAACCCCTTCTGCTGGAGTGCCGACAGACATCTCAGTGGCGCCGACAGTTGAAGTGGAGACTCCGCTGTTGCCAGGAGTTTCCCTGGAAGGGGGCATCTAAAAGCCTCCCCGGCAGCAAAAAAACTTGCTCACGATCTTGGGATCAATCTCACCGGCATTCAGGGGACTGGCCCTGGTAGAGTGATTACACGCGAAGATATTGAGCGCACGGCAAAAGGTAAGGAGAAGCCCCTTCTCACTGAGCCCTCTCCTTCCTTCGGCACGTTACAGAGTGCAACGGGCCGTTGGGAGGAACCGGGAGAGAAATCTGCTCGCCAAGTCTGGATGCGCGAAACTATCGCCGCAGCGATGGCTCGTTCGAAACGTGAGATTCCTCACTACTATTTGAGCACAACAATCGATATGGGATCTGCGATTGCCTGGTTGGTTGCGGAGAATGTCAAACGGTCTGTTTCAGATCGGCTATTGTATGGCGTGTTATTGCTCAAAGCTGTGGCCTTGGTCTTGCGTGAAGTATCTGAGCTGAATTCCCTTTGGAAAGAAAAGCAATCCATCCAGAGTCAGGCGATTCATGTCGGAGTGGCGATTTCATTGCGAGGTGGAGGCTTGGTTGCCCCGGCGTTGCACGATACAGACAAGCAAAATCTCAATGACCTGATGCGGAATTTTCGAGGCCTTGTGAAGCGGGCACGGGGAGGAGCGCTACGCGCCTCAGAATTGTCTGATCCAACAATTACAGTGACCAGCCTCGGCGAGCAAGGTGTTGAGTCAACCTTTGCTGTAATCTACCCTCCACAGACAGCGATAGTAGGGTTTGGAAAAATTGTCGAGCGTCCATGGCTCGTCAATGGACAAGTTGTTGCGAGGCCGGTGATAACGGCGACACTCTCAGCTGATCATCGTGCTACCGACGGCCATCGGGGCGGCCTGTTTCTCTCCGCAGTTGAGCGCCTCCTCCAGGAGCCAAGCAAGCTATGATGGCATCCAATCTCAACAGAGAAGAAATCAGAGTCACAACTCTTCGTATTCTCGGAGAGATCGCCCCGGAAGCGGATCTGGAGCACATCAAGCCGGATGTAAGCTTTCGCGATCAACTGGATATCGACTCGATGGATTTTTTGAACTTCGTTGTTGGCCTTCATGAAACCTTCAAAATCGAGATCCCTGAGGCTGATTACCCGAAAATGACAACCCTTAATGACTGTGTCGAGTATTTAGAGCTTGCCCAGAAAGTATAAGCAATTGTTTTTACACGTAAATATCTTAAAAATCAATGCTTAAGTGCGAGGTTTTTGAATAATTCATGCAGAAACCTTGCACTTGATTTGAACTCAAGCTCACCTAAGTTCGATTATTTTTATTAAACCGCATGTTGTTATAAACAATATGTTATGAATTATAAATTTTAAACGAGATTATGAGAAATACTTTCTGAGTAGACTCTATTTAATCTCACGACATACCGTATAGCACATCATTATTGCGCTCATCTGAAATCCTATGAACGAGAAACTATTGGCATGTAAAAATTCACTGACCTGGCCGATATTCAGTGCCAAATGAACAGAGAGTCTATTGCATAGCAATGGGTACTGCCAGTTGCGTTAAATTGGGTGAATAGGTTTGCGGTGCGGTGGTCGATAGCCAATGAGCCGTGTATTCTCAACTTGTAGTTCTTTGTATTTCCTGACCTGATCAATTCTCAGACTGCCATATTCTCCTTGCGCCAGAAGTAGTAACTTTTATTCGATATTTCTACTTGCCTGTTATTCTCTCAAAGTATCAAAAAGCGGAAGCACCGGCTACCAAAATGATTGACAGCTCATCAGACATTAAGTATCTTGCATTTAAGAAGAGAGAAAGACGTTTATTTTTTCCTATAGATTTGGAGGATATAATATGTCGAAAATTGTGTGTGTACTCTATGAAGATCCAGTAGATGGGTATCCTAAGTCCTATGCTCGGGATGGACTTCCAAAGCTTGAGCATTATCCTGACGGCCAACTTCTTCCGACGCCCCATAAGATCGATTTCAAGCCCGGCGACTTGTTAGGATGTGTTTCTGGAGAATTGGGGCTTCGCAAATTTCTCGAGAATCAAGGACATCAATTTGTAGTAACCTCAGACAAAGACGGAGAAAATTCCGTGTTTGATCGGGAACTAGCTTATGCAGACGTGGTGATCTCGCAGCCATTTTGGCCGGCATATCTTACAGCGACCCGGATAGCCAAGGCACCTAAGTTAAAACTTGCGATTACGGCTGGGATTGGATCCGATCATGTGGATCTTAAGGCTGCCATGGAACGGGGAATTACGGTCGCCGAAGTGACTTACTGTAACAGCGTTAGTGTCTCCGAACACATTGTCATGATGATCCTCTCTCTTATTCGGAACTATATTCCCTCCTATCAGTGGGTTGTGGAGAAGGGATGGAATATCGCCGATTGCGTTGCTCGATCGTATGATCTTGAGGGAATGACGGTTGGTACAGTTGCTGCTGGTCGTATTGGCCTTGCGACCTTAAGGCGACTTAAGGCATTTGATGTGAAACTTCATTACACCGACCGATATCGGCTTTCTGAATCTGTTGAGAAGGAACTTGGACTTACGTTTCACCCAAATGTGGAGTCGATGGTTCCTTTTTGTGATGTTGTGACGATCAATTGCCCCTTGCATCCTGAAACGGAGCATCTTTTTAATGATGCTCTCATCGGCAAAATGAAGCGGGGCGCGTATCTTATCAACACTGCTCGTGGGAAGATTTGTGACCGAGATGCCGTAGTTCGGGCGCTAGAAAGTGGGCAATTAGCAGGCTATGCTGGTGATGTCTGGTTTCCGCAACCACCACCGAAGGATCACCCCTGGCGGACGATGCCTCACCATGGGATGACCCCCCATACGGCAGGGACGTCGTTAGCTGCGCAAGCACGTTATGCTGCAGGAGTAAGAGAAATTCTGGAATGCTGGTTTGAAGGGCGACCCATTCGGGAAGAGTATCTCATCGTTGATAAGGGAAAATTGGCAGGCACAGGTGCTCACTCTTATACCGCTGGAAATGTGACTGAAGGCGCTGAAGAAGCGGCACAATTTAAGGAGAGGTAGTGTGAAAGCGCTTGCAGAAATAATTTTGGGTTCTCCCGGAAATTGCGTGCGTAGGCGCAGTAGCAGATTAAAGAGATGATGGAAAAGTAGAGCAAGATAGATTGAAATAGCCGCTATTATTTTTTAATGATGAGGTTATTTCAAAATGTCGACGAGCTTGCTTTATCACGCTTTTGGCATAATGGGTTATTTTTATCAAAGTACCCGTTATATTGCAAGCGCCATTGTAATTGCGATAAAAGAGGATCAATGGTGTTTAAGATGCCCCGTTTGCCGAAACCGCAACGTATCCTGTCGAGGGAAGGTAACTCGTCGCTTTCGAACGATACCGATAGGACAAAAGGCTGTATATATTGATCTTCCGGTACAGCGGGTAGAATGCTCCGAGTGCCAGGCGGTGCGCCAGGTAAAGGTGCGGTTTGCCGATGAACGTAAAGGTTATACTCGTGCATTTGAAAGATTGGTACTGGAATTCTCCCGGCATATGACTATCCGTGCGGTAGCACGTTACCTTGGAGTGAGCTGGGATCTGGTTAAGGAAATCTAAGAAGCTGTCTGGCAAAACGATTTCCATTAGAATCAAGTATTTTTTGATAGTAAGCTAAGAGATGTCATACAAAACGGATATAAATGATGAGGAATGGAACTTGATAAAAAAGAGTTTGATCCTGTCAGCAAACGAGGCAATAGCCATAAACATAGC